>CAXTFX010000032.1:0-17206 GCA_964243185.1 uncultured Chthoniobacterales bacterium | reverse complement strand
GAGACCATTGAGATCGCCACCCCGCGGGGTCGCTTTGCCGCCCGCGCCCTCGGCTCCCCGGACGCGCCGCTGGTGCTCTGCCTGCACGGCTTTCCCGACGACGCTTCCACCTTCGACGCCCTGCTCGGCGCGCTGGCCGCCGCCGGGTTCCGCGCCGTGGCCCCCTTTTGCCGCAGCTACGCGCCCTCGCCCCTGGCCAACCCGGACGGCTCACCCTTCGGCCGCGACCTGCTCGACGTGCTGGCCGCCGACGCCCTCGCCCTCGCCGACGCGCTCGCCCCGGACCGCCCGGTTCACCTGGTGGGCCACGACAACGGCGCGTTCACGGTTTACCACGCCCTGCGCCTGGCCCCCGCGGGCCGCTGGGGCCGGGCGGTGACGCTGACGGCGGCCCACCCGGCCGTGGTCTTCAAGAACAGCGCCCGCTCCCCGCGCCAGCTCTGGCGGCTGCGCTACGCCTTTCTCTTCCAGGTGCCGCGGCTGGCGGAGTGGTGGGTGCGCCGGCGCGACTTCGCCTACGTGGAGGCGCTCTGGCGGCGCTGGGCCGCCCCGGGCTGGGCGCCGCCGGCCGGGCACCTGGCGCGGGTCAAGGCGACCTTGGCCGCGAGCTGGCCCGCCCCCCTGCTCCACTATCGCTCCGGCGGGCTGGCCCCCGACGGCAAACCCTGGCCGGCGCTGCCCACCCCGACCCTCTACCTGTGCGGGGAAGCGGACGGCTGCGTCCTGCCTGCGATGGCCGCCGGGCAGGAGCGCTGGTTCGCGGGAGCGTTTCGGGGTGAGACCATCGCCTCGGCCGGGCACTTCCCGCACCTGGAGCAGCCCGGGGAGGTCACCCGGAAGATCCTCGACTGGCTGCTCCCAGGGTCAGCCCTTCCCTGATCTGTCGCGTGGAAAGTCAGGCTCGCCGGGCCCGTTTCCGTTCGTGGTGAACGGAGAGAGCCGGCTCGGAGCCGACAACACTCGGCTCGAAACCGGGAACAGACGGCTCGGAACCGGGAACGGCCGGAGTTTCCCCGCCTCCCGCCGGTTCGGAGCCGGGAGCTGCCCCCCTTTTACCAAAAACGGCCGCTTCCGAACCGGGAACGGGCGACTTTTTACCGGTAGCAGCCGGTTCGGAACCGGGAACGGCCGGCTTTTCGCCGCCCTTGAGAGGTGCGGAAGCGGGGGCGGCCGGCGCGGGGCCGGGCGCGGGCGCGGGCGCGGGCGCGGGGTTTATGGGAATTGGGGCCGCGCCGCCGGGGGCGGCAACGTCCAGGCCCGGGGGGCAAATCCGAACCGGGTGGGGGCCGCGCTCCGGTCGCCCTGACTTCCCCCTCGTCCATGTCCACCAACGTCGCCGAACTGCTGGTCGAAACCCTCTCCCGCGCGGGCGTCTCGCGCATCCTGGCCGTGGTGGGTGACTCCCTCGACGGCATCGCCGACGCCGTGCGCCGCCGGCACGACATGGACTGGATCACCGTGCGCCACGAGGAGGTCGCCGCCTTCGCCGCTGGCGCCCAGGCCCACCTCACCGGCACCCTGGCGGTGTGCGCCGGCTCCTGCGGGCCGGGCAACCTGCACCTCATCAACGGCCTCTACGACTGCCACCGCTCCCGCGTGCCCGTGCTGGCCCTCGCCGCGCACATCCCCAGCGCGGAGGTCGGCAGCCGCTACTTCCAGGAAACGCGCCCGGAGGCCCTCTTCCGGGAGTGCTCCTCCTACTGCGAGCTGGTCAGCCACCCCTCGCAGATGCCCCGGGTGCTGGAAATCGCCATCCAGACGGCCATCGGCCAGCGGGCGGTGGCCGTCGTCGTCCTGCCCGGCGACGTGGCGCTGCTCAAGGCCGAAGCCAGGGAGCCGCGGGTCAACTTCCGCCGCGCCCGGCCCGTGGTGCGCCCCTCCGACGAGGAGTTGGACCTGTTGGCCAAGGGGTTGAACGGCCAGAAGAAGGTGACGATCCTCGGCGGCGCGGGCTGCGAGGGGGCGCACGCCGAGCTGGTCGCCGTCGCCGAGCGCCTGCAAGCCCCGGTCGTCCACGCCCTGCGCGGCAAGGAGTTCATCGAACACGACAACCCGTATGACGTGGGCATGAACGGCCTCTTGGGCAACCGCCCCGGCTACCTGGCGATGGAGGGCTGCGACGTTCTGCTCATGCTCGGCACGGACTTCCCCTACCAGCAGTTCTACCCCACGGACGCCTGGGTGGCCCAGGTGGACCTGCGCCCCGAGCAGCTCGGCCGCCGCGCCCGGCTCAACCTCGGGCTGGTCGGCGACGTGCGCGACACCCTCGCCGCCCTCCTGCCCCGGTTGGAGAAGAACCCCGACGCCGCCCACCTGGCGGACTGCCGCGAGCACCACCGCCAGACCCGCGCCGGCCTGGACGCCCTCGCCGTGCCGGAGCCGGCCAACGCGCCCATCCACCCGCAATACGTCGCCCGCTGCCTGGACGAGCTCGCCGCCGAGGACGCCGTCTTCACCGTGGACGTGGGCACGCCGACCATCTGGGCCTGCCGCTACCTGAAGATGAACGGCCGCCGCCGGCTGGTCGGCTCCTGGAGCCACGGCTCGATGGCGGGCGCGTTGCCGCAGGCCCTCGGCGCGCAGTTGGCGTTCCCCCAGCGGCAGGTCGTCACCATGTCCGGCGACGGCGGTTTCGCCATGCTCCTGGGCGACCTGCTCTCAGTGGTCCAGCACCGGCTGCCGGTGAAGATGGTCATCTTCAACAACTCCGCCCTGGCCTTCGTGGAGCTGGAGATGAAGGCCGCCGGCCTGGTGGAAACGGGCACCGAGCTGGTCAACCCGGATTTCGCCCGGCTGGCGGAGGCCGTCGGCATCCGGGGCACCCGGGTGGAGAGACCCGGCGAACTCCGGGAGGCCCTGCGCGCGGCGCTCGCCCACCCCGGCCCGGCGCTGGTGGACGTGGTCGTCAACCGGCAGGAGCTTTCCCTGCCGCCGACCATCAGCCGGGAGCAGGCCGTCGGCTTCAACCTCTACGCCCTCAAAGCCGTCCTGAGCGGACGGGGCGACACCGTCCTCGACCTGGCCCGCACCAACCTGCGCCAGGCCGCCGCCGCCCTGGCCCCGCCCCACGCCGCCTCCTAGCCGTCCACCCCGAGCCACGGGCCGGCCGGCGGCGCCCGCGGCGGCCCGGCCCATGAGCGGACCGCCCTGGTTGGCCGTGGAAACCACGTCCCGGGCGCCCCGCTCGTTACCACCAGCGCCGCGCCCAACCCGAGCCGAAGCGCGCCGTGGCCCCGGTGTTGAAACGGTCCTCCGGGTGAGAAAGCCCGTCGGAGGCTTCCCCGATGGCTTCGGCCAGCCGCCGCCTTCGCCCGGGGGCGGTGCGGCCGGCGGGGTTGGGGTGGACGATTCCCGAGTTCCCATGAACCCCACCCGCCTCCCCCTCCGCGCTGCCGCCGCCCTGTTCCTGCTGTCCGGGTCGCTGGCCGTCCGCGCGCAGGAGCCGCCGAAGATCGCGTTCCCCGCGCCCAGCCCGGCCGCCGTCGTCCGGCAGCGCGTCGGGGTCACGGACGTGGAGGTGGAATACTCCCGGCCGAGCAAGAACGGCCGCGAGATCTTCGGCGGGCTGGTGCCCTTCAACGAGGTCTGGCGCACGGGCGCGAACGCCTCCACGAAAGTCACGTTCTCCGACGCCGTCCGCCTGGGCGGCAAGGACGTTCCCGCGGGCAAATACGCCCTCTACACCATCCCGACCGCGGGGGACTGGACGGTGATCCTCTACCGGGACCCCTCCCTGTGGGGCGCCGTCAACTACAAGCCGGCGGACGACTTGGCCCGGGTAACGGTCAAGCCCGAGACGCCGGCCACGCCGGCGGAGACCTTCACCATCGGCTTTGACGACGTGAAGGAGGATGGCGCGACGATGTTCCTGGCGTGGGACAAAGTCCGCGTGCCGGTGCCGTTGGCCGTGGACACCAACGCCAAGGTCATGGCCGCCATCGCCAAGGCCACCGCGCCGGGCGTCGAGCCGGCGCCAACCCCGCAACTGCTCGGTTCCGCCGCGAACTATTACCTCACCCACGGCGGGGACCTCTCCCAGGCGCTCGGTTGGTTGGACGCCGCCATCGAAAGGTTGAACGCCACCCAGGCGAAGACGCCCCCGGTATATATTTTCTACGAGCGTAAGGCCCGCATCCAGTCCAAGATGGGCGATAAAGCCGGCGCGTTGACCTCCGCGCAGAAGGCGCTGGAGACGGCCCGGAAGGACCCGGAGACTTCCGACCCGGAGACGTTGGCCGGCTTGCAGAAGCTCGTTGACGGACAGCGCTAGTGGAGCGTCGTCCTTGCCAATGATTCGTCCCGCCCGCGCGGTCCTCGCCGCGGCCCTTCTCGCCGTTTCGGCCCCCGCCGCGCCCGCGCCGGAGCCGCGCCCGATGGATGCCTCGGAAATCCAGTCGGCCCTGCGGCGGCTAACGGTCCTCGGCCGCGTGCTCTACGTCGCCGCGCACCCGGACGACGAGAACACGGCCCTCCTCGCCTACTGGGCCAACGGCGCCGGCTACGACGCGGGCTACCTTTCCATCACCCGCGGCGACGGCGGCCAGAACCTCCTCGGTCCCGAGCTGCGCGACGCCCTCGGGGTCATCCGCACGCAGGAACTCCTGGCGGCCCGGCGCATTGACCACGGGCAGCAGTTCTTCACGCGGGCCAACGACTTCGGCTTTTCCAAGTCCGCCGACGAGACCCTGCGCTTCTGGGACCGGGACAAAATCCTGGCCGACGTGGTCTGGACAATCCGTCGCTTCCGGCCGGACGTCATCGTGACGCGCTTCGAGGCTGGGGACCAACAGACGCACGGCCACCACACCGCCTCGGCCCTCCTCGCGGGCGAGGCGTTCCGGGCCGCCGCCGACCCGACGCGGTTCCCCGAGCAGTTGGCGGATGTCGGGCCGTGGCAACCCAAACGTCTGGTTTGGAACACCTCGCGGTTTTTCTTCGCCGCCCGCAATCTGCCCTTCGACCCGACGGGACTCGCCAGCGTGGAGGTCGGCGGCTTCTTGCCGCTGCTCGGGAAGACGCCCCTCGAAATTGCCGCCGCCAGCCGTTCCATGCACAAGAGCCAGGGGTTCGGCGTCGGCGTCGAGCGCGGGCCGCGGCGGGAATATTTTCGGTGGACCGACGGCGCGACACTGGGGGAGAACGACGATCTGTTCGACGGCGTGGACACGACCTGGAGCCGCGTGCCCGGCGCGGAAGCGATCGCGGTGGAACTACGAAAAGTCCTCGCGGACTTTCGCCCCGATGACCCCGCCAGGTCGGTGCCGGACCTCTTGGCGATCCATCGCCAAGTTGCTTTCCTATTTGAGGGCGAGCCGTGGCCCGAGACGAAGTTGGCCGAATTGGACGAGGTAATCGCCGCCTGCCTCGGGCTGCACCTCGCGGCCGTCACCGAGCGGCCGACCGTCCGGCCGGGGGAGGCACTGGCGATGTCGGTGGAGGCCGTCAACCGCTCCCCGCTGCCCGTCACCCTGCGTTCCTTGCGGCTGCCGGTCACGGGAGAAATCGTCGAAGTGAACACGACCCTAACCCGAGACGCCCTGGTCACCCGCAAGTTGGCCCCGCGGCTCCCGGCCGACTTGCCGTTCTCCCAACCGTATTGGCTGCGGGAACCCGGCACGGTCGGGACGTTCACGGTCAACGACCAGACGCTCATCGGCCGGCCGGAGAACCCGCCCGCGTTCCCGGTCGAGGCCGTGCTGAACGTGGACGGGACGCGACTCGTTTACATCCTGAAACCGCGCTTCCGCGAGGTGGACCCGGTGGCCGGGGAACGCTCCGAACCGCTGGTGATCGTGCCGCCGGCGTTCGTGGAACTGCCCCGCCCGGTGTTCGTCTTCGGGGACGCGCGGCCGAAAACCTTTGACGTTCGCGTCGTGCCCTCCGCGGGGGACTTCACCGGCGAACTCGCGCTGGAAGCCCCCCCCGGCTGGACCGTGGAACCCCGGGCGTTCCCCCTGGCCCTGCGGGGGGTCGAGGCGAAGTCGTTCCCCGTCACCCTGACCCCGCCGACGGACCCGCGCGCGCCGGCCGGCACCCTGCGCGCCGTGCTCGTGTCGGGGGACGGCCAGCGCCACCCCGCCCACGGGCGCCAGGCGATCCGCTACCCGCACCTTGACCCGCAAACGCTGCTGCCGCCCGCGGAGGCCCGGCTAGTGCGCGCCGACATCCAGAACCGGGCCCGCCGCGTCGGCTACCTGCCCGGCGCGGGGGACGCTCTCCCCGAGGGCCTGCGCGAGATCGGCGCGGAGGTGCGGATGATGGACCCCGACGCGGTCTGGGCGGCGGACCTCGCGGGGCTGGACGCCGTGGTGCTCGGCGTGCGCGCCCTCAACGTCCAGCCCGCGGCGCGGCTGGCGGCGTGGGCGCCGGCGTTGCGGGCCTACGCGGAAGGTGGCGGGACCGTGCTGGTCCAGTATAACACCCTGCCCGTGGTCACGACAGGTTTCCTGCCGTTCCCGTTGCGGGTCGGGCGCGAGCGCGTGACGGACGAGACGGCCGCCGTGACCCTGCTCGCACCGGACGATCCCCTGCTCAACGCGCCGAACCACCTCGACGCCGCGGATTTCGACGGCTGGGTGCAGGAACGCGGGCTGTATTTCGCCGAAAGCTGGGACCCGGCCTGGACGCCGCTGCTCGCCAGCCACGACCCCGGCGAGCGCGACCTCGCGGGCGGCCTGCTCGTCGCGCGTTGCGGGCGGGGCCGCTACGTTTACACGGGGCTGTCCCTGTTCCGCCAACTGCCCGCGGGCGTGCCGGGCGCCTACCGGCTGCTCGCCAACCTGCTCTCCCCGGGGGGCCCGCCGCCATGAAGGCCGCCCCGCCACCCGGCGAGGGGGGGAAGGCGCCGGTGCCGTTCTTCGGCACCTGGCGGCGGGCCTACGGGGTGATCGTCGTCGCCCTGGGGGTGGACGTGGCCCTGCTCTACGCCCTGACGCGCTGGGTTTCGTGACGCCACCGTGAGCCGGCTCGACTACGTCGTCCTCTTCGTCACGCTGTTGGGCATCACGCTCTACGGGTGGTGGCGCACCCGCGCGGGGGGAACGTTGACCCGTTACCTCAAGGGCGACGAGCGGGCCGGCTGGGGCACCATCGGGCTGTCCGTGCTGGCGACGCAGGCCAGCGCCATCACGTTTCTGTCGTTGCCCGGGCAGGCTTACGAGAGCGGCGTGGGGTTCGTGCAGAACTACTTCGGGCAACCGCTCGCGCTGATCGTGGTCTGCGCGTTCTTCGTCCCGGCGTATCAGCGGCTCCGGGTGTTCACGGCCTACGAGTATCTCGGTCAACGCTTCGACCAGAAAACCCGGCGGCTCGGGGCGGCGTTATTTCTCGTCCAGCGGGGGCTGGCCACGGGGATCACGATCTACGCGCCCGCCATCGTGCTCTCGGCGTTGCTGGGGTGGAGCCTGCAGGGGACGATCCTGCTCGCCGGCGCGGCGGTGCTCCTTTACACGACGACGGGCGGGGCGCGGGCGGTGAGCCTGACGCAGAAGGGGCAACTCGCCGTCATCTTCGTCGGGATGGGCGCGGCGTTGGGAACGCTCGTTTACCGGCTGCCGGCGGACGTTTCCGTTGTGGACGCCGTGCGCGTTGCGGGCAAGCTGGGCCGGCTGGAGGCGGTCAGCTTCTCGTTCGACCCGCGGCAGCGTTACACCGTCTGGTCGGGCGTTTTCGGCGGGTTCTTCCTCGCGCTGTCCTACTTCGGGGCGGACCAGACGCAGGTCGGCCGCTACCTCGCGGGCGGCTCGACGGCGGGGAGCCGGCTGGGGCTGTTGTTCAACGCGCTGGTGAAGGTGCCGATGCAGTGCTTCATCCTGTTCATCGGCGTGATGGTTTTTGTGTTCTACCAGTTCGAGCCGCCGCCCGTTTTCTTCAACCGGCCCGCCTACGAAACCGCCGCCGCGGGCCACCCAAAGTTGACCAGTTTGCAGGGTGAATACTGGACGGCCTTCGCCCAAAAGCAGGCGGGCGTCCGGCGGTTGCTGGAAGCGTTGGGAAACGGGCCGGAGGGCATCCAAGCCGCGCAGACGGACGCCCTCCGGGACGACGCCCGGGTCCGGCAGGTCCGCGACGAGGTGAAGCGGGAACTGGCCGCCGCGGGCGTCAAGGGTGCGGCGAAGGACGCGGATTTCGTGTTCCTCACGTTCGTCCTGGACCACCTGCCGCGCGGGCTGGTCGGGCTGCTCGTCGCCGTCATCCTGTGCGCCGCGATGGGGGCGGCCTCCGCGGGGCTGAACGGGCTGGCGTCCACGACGATGGTGGATTTCTACCGCCCGCTGCTCCGGCCGGAGGCGAGCGACCGGCATTACCTCCTGGCTTCCAAGTGCATCACCGTCGGCTGGGGGGCCGTGGCGGTGGGCTTCGCGCTGTTCGCCAACCTGGCCGAGAACCTGGTCGAAGCCGGCAACATCCTCGGCTCGCTCTTTTACGGCAGCATCCTGGGGCTGTTCCTGACCGCGTTCTTTCTGCCGTTCGTGCGTGGTTCGGCGGCGTTCTGGGGCGGGGTGATCGCCCAGGCGCTCGTGCTGGCGCTCTACGCGACGACAAACATCGGCTACCTCTGGTTTAACGTGATCGGCTGCGCGGGGGTCATGGGCATCGCCGCGCTGTGGCAGCGGTTAACGTTTTCCCGGCGTGGCCGCACCGGATAAACTTCCTCGGAATATGTCTGCCCCGATCATTTGCTTCGGACAACAACCCTGCGGGATTTTTCCGCGGCGCTTCCTGTATGCAAAGATTCAAACGGCCCTCCGACTCCGGCGGGAAACGGGGGGCCGCATCGTGTTCTTCTACCACGACAGCGACCACGATCCGCGCGAGACCACGACGGTCTTACGCGACCGGCGCACCGGGGAGGAAGCGCGGTTAAACTTCCAGTGTGAGAGCAAGCTGCAAAAGCAGTTCTCGCCGCTCTACCGCAAGCGGTTGTGTCCGGGTTGGCAGGAGAAAATCGGCCGGCAGTTGCCCAACTACGTGGCCCCATCGTTGGTTGATGCTTTTCGGGCCAACCGGGCGGATAACGTCGCGGACTTTTGTTTGCAGATGTATCAACGCATGGGCTTGCTCGACGCGGTGGAAACCCAACGTTCGAGCGACCCGGAGTTCCGCCGCCGAGCCGCGCCCGTCGAAGACTATTTTGTGGATGTCGAATATGAAAATGAGACCGTGCGCGCCCGGCGGGACGGGGAACGTCTGCTCCTCCACAAGGGCGGCGACGCCTTTATCGAACTGCCCTGGCAGCCGCCCCCGGACCCGGCGCGCGTCAGCCCGACGCGGGACAGCCGGCTGCGTTGGATGCAGTCGGTGATCCGCTGCACCCACTACGTCGCGGGCGCGGGGGAGATGCAATACCTCAACCCGGCCGACGCACCCGAGATCGAGTTCGTCCGGCGGGACGACATCAGCGACCCCGACCATGCCTACGTCGGTTGATTCGCGGATGGGGAGAGCCCGAAGCAAGGGCCCGCGAAACACGCGCAAAGACGCGGAAGGAGAAGGCAACAAACAAGGGCTTTAATTTTTTCCCGCCTTTTTTCGCGTCTTTTCGCGTGTTTCGCGGGCATGCTCTTCCCTCCGCCCATGACCGGTCCGAACCAGACGCTCCGCATCGGCATGGTCTGCTACCCGCTCATCGGCGGCAGCGGCATCCTGGCGACGGCGCTGGGCACGGAGCTCGCCGCGCGGGGGCACGAGGTGCATTTCGTGTCCTACGCCCGGCCGGTGCGGTTGGGGGCCGGGTTGCCGGGGGTGCACTTTCACGAGGTCAAGGTCAACGACTACGCCCTGTTCCGTTACCCGGACTACACGCTGCCGCTGGCGGTGAAGCTGGCGGCCGTGGCGCGCGCGCACCGGCTGGACCTGTTTCACGTCCACTACGCCGTCCCGCACGCCACGGCGGCGTTCCTAGCCGCCCAGATGCTCGGGCCGGAGGCCCCGAAGCTCGTCACCACCCTGCACGGCACCGACACGAACCTGCTCGGGCAGGACCCCGGCTACCGGCCGGCCATCGAGCACGCCCTGGAGCACTCCGACGCCATCACCACGGTTTCCGAAAGTTTGCGGCGGGAGACGCTGGGAACGTTCGCCCTGTCGCCGGCCACCGCGGCGCGGGTGGAGGTCGTCCACAACTTTTTCCGGCCCTCCGCGCCCGGCCGCGACCGGGCGGCCGTGCGCCGGGAGCTCGGCGTGGCGGAGGACGAGTTCCTGGTCGTGCACCTGTCCAACCTGCGGCCGGGCAAGCGCGTGGACCTGCTGCTGCGGACGTTGGCCGCGACCCGGCGCGGCGTGCGGCTGCTCGTCCTGGGCGGGGGGGATTTCGCCCCCCACCAGGCGTGGGTGGACGACTTGGGACTCCGGGAGCGGGTCGTCGTCCGCGCGGAGAAAGTGGCGGTGGAGGAATACCTGGCCGCGGCGGACGCGGGCGTGTCCACCTCGGAGGCGGAGAGCTTCGGCCTGGGCCTGTTGGAAACCATGGCGCACGGCCGCCCGGTGGTGGCCTTCGCCGTCGGCGGGGTCCCGGAGGTGGTGCGGGACGGGGTGAACGGGTTCCTGCACCCGTTCGGGGATGTGGCGGGGCTGGCGGCCTCGCTCGACCGGCTGGCCGGCGCGCCGGACCTGGCGCGCCGGCTGGGCGAGCAGGGCCGGCGCGACGCCGCGGAGCGGTTCGCGCCGGGGGCGGTCGTGGACGCTTACGAGCGCGTTTACCGTCGCGCGCTGAGGGAGTTGGAATTTCACATCTGAGTTTTCAGATGGTCCGCGACGGCGCGCACCCGCTCCCCGAGGCGGCCGCGCACGAGCCGGAACGGGCGCCGGAGTTCCGCCAGCCGCGCGACATACCAAGCGTGCTGCCGGTCGCGGAACGCGGCGTCCTGCCGGGTGCCGTCCTGCACGAAGGGGAAGTCGTCCGGCGCGCAGAGGATCGTCGCGTCGTAGCGGCGGCGGGCGAGACGTTCCAGCCCCGGGGTGGCGCGGCCGTCGAAGAAGGCGCGGCTGTAGAACAGCGTGGTCAGCGGCGAGGTGTCGCAGACCAGCCAGCGGTGCGCCCGGCGGGCGGCCGCCTGCTCGCGGGCGACTTGTTCCCGGCCGATGGCGAGCATGTCCTCGAAACGGAGGGCCCCGCCGCGAAGTTCCCAGAGTTCCCGGCCGTATTCGGGGACGTGAACGGTGCCGAGGTGCGCCGCCAGGGCCGCGGCGAGCGTGCTCTTGCCGGTGGATTCGCCGCCGAGCAGCACGACCCGGCGCACGAACGACGCATATACCGCGGGGTCCAGGAACGCGCGGCCGGCGGCCCCGTGCGGGTCCGCCCGGAGCGCCGTGCCCGAGATCGGCACCGCCCGCCGGGCGCGGTCCACGGGGACGTGGTGGACGGGCCGGCCGAAGCAGCGCGAGAGTTCGGCCGCGAAGCCGTCGCCGTAGTCCTCCGAGGTGAACACGGCGTCCACGCCCGTGATCCCGAAGAACTCCCGGCACACGCGGCCGACGAAGCGGCGGTGTTTCGTCTCGTCGGGGTCGTCGTTGCGCGGCACCTCGACGCCGGGCAACCGCGCGCGGACCAGGGCGGGGGTCAAGACGAGCCGGCGGGCGTCCGGGAACCGCGCCGCCAGCCAGCGCGCCCGCCGCGCCGGCCCGCAGCCGGGGAACTCGGGGCGGCTCCAGGAGATGATGAACAGCTCGCGGCAGGCGGCCGAGGCGTGTCGGAGCAGGAGTTCGTGCCCGCGGTGGAGCGGGGCGAACTTGCCGACGACGAGGCCGCGGGGGAACGAAGGAGCGGGAAACATCGCTGATCTTGTCCGCAGATTACGCAGATGACGCAGATCTTTATGGGTAGAGAGGGGGCAGGCGGCGACCGCTGCTGGAATTCCGGACCCCCCTTGCCTTTAATCTGCGTCATCGGCGTAATCTGCGGACAAGATCAGCCGCCGCCCGCGTCGGCCGCCCGCAACAGCCGCCGCCAGTGGCGCAGGGACACGACGGCGTTCACCCAGAACCCGGCGTAGAGCGCGGCCGTCAGCCACAGCCCGCGCGAGGCGTAGAGGGGAACGGCCAGGGTGTTGACCAGCAGCCAGCACCACCAGTTCTCCACGCGCCGGCCCATGAGCAGGAACTGGCCGAGCACGGAGAAGGCCAGCACGACGGAGTCCACCCCCGGCGCGTAGGCGTCCGTGAACCGGAACAGCAGGCCGCCGTAGCCCGCGGCGACGGCCGCGCCCGCCAACCCCAGCCCGACCGCGACGGCCGGGGGCGTGCGGCGGACGGGGAGCTCGTGGCCAGTGCCGGGGTCGCGCCGCCAGTTCACCCAGCCGACGATGCTGGTGACGATGAAGAAGCCCTGCAAGGTCACGTCCGCATACAGCTTGGACCGGAAGAACACCCCGGCGAAGAGCGCGCCGCCGACGATGCCCGTCCACCAGGTGTGCACCCGGTTGCGCCCGGCCAACAGGATGGAGGCGGCGTTGAAGCCGTTGGCGGCGAGTTCCCAGAGGTCGGGGATCATAGAGATGCGAGGTAAGCGCCTCCTTCCGCTAACTCCCTTCCACCACGCGCGCGGTCAGGGGGCGGACCCCGGGAGGTCGGAGGTGTATTGCACGGTTTTCCCCTCGAAGGACGCGACGGGTCGCAACCCCAGTTCCTGGTCCGCACCGAACAGGCCGCGCAACGTGGTCCGCAGTTGGTCGGCGTCCGCGTGCGGGCCGTGGAAGGTCAGCCGCAGGGCGCCGTCGTTCCCCTGGTGCAAGGCGAACTGCGCGAGGGCGAACGGGCCGAGGGCGTGGGTGAGGTCCACGTTGTTGAGCCACGCGCCGGCCGTCGTGCGGAAGCGCACCGGGGGGCGGCCCGCCAGGCCGACGAGCACCGGCTCGGGTCCGTCCCCGGCCAGGGCGGCGTGGTCGCCCGTGCGGTAGCGCACCAGGGGGAGGTAGGGGTTGAAGCCGCCGGTGAGGGTGACCTCGCCCCGTTCGGCCGGCGGAAGGGCACGGCCGTCGGGGTCCAGGATTTCGACGAGCAGCCGCGGTTGGAGCAGGACGTGGCCGCCCGCCGCCGGGTCCCACACCGCGACGGGGCCGGCCTCGTTCAGCGAATACAGGTCGAGCACGGGGCAGGCGAAACGCTCCTCCAGCCGGGCGCGCAGGCCGGGGAGCAGGGTCATGGAGGTGGAGAGCACGGCGCGGGGGCGGTGCGTCAGGCCGGGGAGATCGAGCAGGGCGGCGAGGGAGAGCGGGTCGCCCGTGAACAGCTCGGGGGCCAGCGCGTCGAGGTAGCGCGCCCGGTCGTCCGGGTGGCGCCAGTCGTCGGGGTGGAGGTTGAGCTTGACCAGGCCGGACTCGTCGCGCGTCGGGGTGACGGAAACGTAGGTGAAGCAGCGGCGCTGGAAGCCGAGGAGCGCCACGCCGACCTGCCCGCGGCCGGCGGCGAGCGCGACGCCGAACCGGCGCAGGGCGCGGCGGTGGAACGCGAGGTAGCCGGCCGCCACCGTCGGGTGCGAGGGGACCAGGAGCGGGTGGCCGGTCGTGCCGGAGGTGTCGAAGCGGATCATCCGGTCCAGGGGCACGGAGTCCGGCACGAACGCGGCCACGTCCCGGGAGAGGTCGGCGCGCGAGGTCGTCGGCAGGTCGGTGAACCGGGCGGGCCACGGGCCGCGCCGGCGGAAGAAGGGCACGTCGGCGGCGACGTTTTCCAGGAACGGGCGCAGCCACGCCGCGCGCGGGTCGTTCGACACCGGGCCGGCGGCGAGGGTGTCGCGCTCGAAGGCCCGGGCGGCGTCCACCTCGGGGGCGGTGAGGCGGGGGCCGCTCTGGTTGCGGAAGGTCGGCGCGCAGGGGTGCTCGCGCAGGCGGCGGAGCATCGCGCGGCCGGGCGGGGTGAGCGTGGGGAAGTTGGCGTCGGTCCCGGTGGCGGAGGTCATGTGGTCCGCAGATTACGCAGATTACGCAGATTTTAAGGCAAGGGGTTCGGAGTTTCGGTCACGGTCGCTCCCGGCCTTTCTCCACCCGCCAAAATAATCTGCGTAATCTGCGTAATCTGCGGACAAAATCCGGGTGTCACTCGCGGGTGAACTTGTCGGCGGACTCCTGGGCGGCCTTCGCCGCCAGGGCCTCGCGCACGGCCCGGGCGCGCTCCTCGGCGGCGCGGGCGGCGCGGAGGACGCGGGCGCGCTCGACGGAACTCAACGCCGTGAGCCGGTCCTGGGCCTGGGCCGCCGTTTCCCCCGCCGGCCGGGCGCCCAACCGGGCCAGGGTGAGTCGGGCCAGCTCCTCGCGCCGGTCGGGGTTGGTGACAAAGCGCGCGGCGGGCACCCGGCTCAGCTCCGCGGCCTGCTCGCCGAGCAGGGGGAGCAAGTCGGCCGGGGCGGGCCGGGTCCGGTGGAACCAGTCGTCGTCCAACAACCAGCAGAGGAGAAGGGTCAGCGCCAGCCGCGGGCGGTCGCGCTGGGACTCGTCCAGGGCCAGCGCGTCGGGTCCCCCCGCGGGGGGCGGCGGGGGCGGGCCGCCGAGGCGGGTCAGGAGGTCGTGGACGACGGCGGGGACGTGAACGGTTCCGGCGGCGTGGTCGCCGGTCCACGGCTCCGCGAGAAAGTCCCCCGGCGTTTCGGCCAGACGGCGGGTCAACGTTTCCAGGGGCGGGCCTTCGCGCTGCATGGGGGAACGGTCAGGCGGCGGGGCGGCGAACCTCGGCGGGACCGTAGCGCCGCCGGCTGAACTCCCGGGCGAAGCGGACCAGTTCATCCCACGCGGTGATGCGGTGAACGGCCCAACCGCCCCCGTCGCGGGCGCGGCGGATGACGGCGTAGGGGTTGCGGGCGTCGTCGGCGGATTGCTCCCACCCCGCGGGCAGGTTCAGCACCAGCGTGCCGCCGCCGCGCGCCCGCGCCAACGCCGCGGCGGCCACGGCCCCGGCGTCGTGGCCCTGCTCGTCGTGGCCCTGGAACATCGTGGAAACGCCGTCGTCGGAGATGACGAGCAGGTGCGCCGGGCGGGCGTCCGGGCCGCGGCGGGCGTAGGTTTCGCGCAGCCGGTGGAGGGGGAAGGCCGTGCCGCCGCCGAAGAAGCCGGTGAGCACGCGCAGGATGGCGTCCTCGTCGCGCCCGAAGCCGTCCGTGGCCTTCCATTGGGACTTGCCGCTCCAGAGCGTCGCCTGGACCCGCGCGCCGGCCCGCAGCGCCGACAGGGCGAGGATGGCGCCGGCCAGCGTGGGGAACGAGAGTTGTTGCTGGGGGTTGGGCATCGAGCCGGAGGAATCCACGTAGAGGTCGAGGTCCAACGGTTCGGGTTTCGCGGGCGGGTCCTCCGTCGCGCCCCAGACCCGTTGCACGGTGGTCAGGCCGGGGACGGGGCGGGGGCTCTGGAGGACGGATTGGAGCCAGTCGGCGGCGTCGAGCGGGTCGCCGAAGCTCCACGGCTCCAATCCCTCCGGCAGCGGGTCCGTCCGGCGCGGGCGCGGGTGGCCGGGGAAGGGGACCAGGTGCGGGCGGGCGCGTTCGCGGTAGTAGCGCACGGCAATGTCGTGGTCGGTCAGGGTCAGCCCGGCGGCGCGGAGGATCTCGCCGTATTCAAACGGCTGGCGCGCCTGGCCCTGGCCGGGGGGCCGGGCGGGGGAAACTTCCGGCGGGGGCGGCGCGGGGGCCTCGGCGGGGAAATCGCTCAGCCCCGGGTCCTGCGCCGGGTGGATGGCGCCGGCGCGTTCGCCGGGGTCGCCCTCGCTCAACCCGGCCGGCTCGCCGCCCGCGCCGGCGTGTCGGGTGTCGAGCAGGAGGCGGAGGCGGGCGGCGGATTTTTCGTCCGTCAACAGGTGCGGCAGCAGGAGGCAGGCGAACCGGCCGCTGCCGTCGAGAAACTCCCGCGCGTAGGAGCGGACCAGGCGGGCGCCGAGCGCGGCGTCGCCTTCCAGGGCGTCGTCCGTCGGCCCGCCGCCGAGGCTGCCGCGCGCCAGCCCCCAGAGGAGTTCGTAAATCCGGGTGTAGAGCGCCCACACCGCGCCGGCGGGGGCGGCGTCGCCGTGGGCGGCCATCGCCCGGTAAACGTCGGCCATCCGCAACCCGTCCGAGCCGCGCTGGAGGCGGTCGTTGATGAGCAGGTCGGTGAGGAGGTTGGCCACCATCGGGGCGTGGTGCTCGACGGTGGGCAGGCCCCAGCGCATCCGCGCGATCATGCGGGCGTGGTCGGTGAGGTTGCCCGGGGCGAGGACGTGGTGGCCGATCTCGTGCGCCAGGATTTCGCGGGCGAAGTCCCCGACGCCGTGGGCCGCCACGGCCGGCAGGGAAACGACGATGGCCTGGTCCACGAGCCGGATCATGGCGAAGGAACCCGCCAGGCCCTCGGCCTCCGCCTCCTGTTCGGACAGGCACAGGGCGGGCGGGCGCAGCCGGGTGAACCGGCTCCAGGCCGCCAGCGCGGACGGCCACGCGGCGGTCCAGGCGGCGCGCAGCGCGGGCAGGTCGGCGGGGGGTGGCGGCGGGTTGTTCACGGGAGCGGGACCAGGAGGACGGCGTGCGTGCGCGAGCCGGTGAGCGCCAGGGTGCGCCCGCCGGCGGCGGCGCTGGTGAGGTCGCCGGGAACGGGGACTGCGACGGGTTGGCCGTGCCACGCCACGCGGTTGCCGTCCACCCGCAACCCGAGCGGCGGCGGCCGGCGTTGGGCGCGGGTGAACTCGGCCGCGTCCGCCCGGTGGAAGGTGGCCCCGAAGGCGTCGGCCGACAGCCGCCGGCACTCGTCGCCGCCCCGGACCAGGAACCCGCCGTCCCCCGCCGCCGCCACGCGCGGGGGGGCGGGGAACGGGCCGCCGAAACCCCGGAACCCGCCGGCGCGCGCCGCCAGGTGCAGGGGGGCCGACGGCGCCGGTTGCCCCGGCGCGAACCACGGGTCGGCCGCCAGACGGGCGCGCGTTTCCGACCAGGGCGTCGCCTCCGCGCCGACCGCGGCGGCGGCCAGGAGCTCGGGCAGGGTGTCCGCCACGGCCAGGGCGGATTCCCGGAAGTGCGCCAGGCCCGCGCGCCACGCGGCGACCTGCCCGAGCCCGCGGAAGCGTCCCACGTCCGCGCCGACGGTGGGGGCGAGCCAGGCCATCGTTTCCGTCCATTCCCCCGGCCGCGCGCCGGGAGTTTCGGTCAACGCGCAGAGGGCGTTGGACACCGCCGCCAGCACGCGCCGGGGCGCCGCCGCGACCGCCGGGGCCGCCGCGGGCAGCACGCGCCGCCAGCCGTCCACCACCGCCGGGC
>CAXTFX010000031.1:0-17593 GCA_964243185.1 uncultured Chthoniobacterales bacterium | reverse complement strand
CCCTGTTTGCCCAGGGCCGCGTCCAGGGCGGCCATCGCCTCGGGGGTCATGGGCGGGGTCCTGGCCCCGGCGGGCGGGGCGGGCATCGCGGCCATGCCGGGGTCGGCGGGGTCGGCGGCGTCCGCGCGACCGGCGGCGGAGAAGCCGAGGGCGCCCGCGCCGCCGAGCAGGGCGACGGTGCGGAGCAGTTCACGGCGGGTGAAGGCGTTGGGGTTTTGCATGGTCAGGGCGGTTGCTAGAGCTATAACACCACGCTACAACTATGGCAATGCATGAACCCGGCTGGATGCTGTTGTTACACCGGTTGCCCGCCGGGCGCGGCACGGAGCGCACCACGCTCTGGCGCAAGCTCAAGAAGATCGGGGCTCTGCCGCTGGAGGCCGGCGGCCACCTGCTGCCCGACCGGCCGGAGTTGCGAGAGCGGTTGGGCTGGATGGCCGAGCAGGTGCGGCAGGCGGGTGGCGAGGCCGCGCTGGTCAACACCGACCGCATCGAAGGGCTGCCGCGGGAGCGCCTGGTCACGCTGTTTCAGCAGGCGCGTGCGGAGGACTACGCCGAACTCACCGGGGAGCTGCGCGCGTTGCGTGCCAAAACCGGGTCCACGGACGGGCGGTTGGACGCCAGTGTGGAGCGGTGCCGCGCCCGGCTCGGGGAGATCAAGGCCGTGGACTACTTCCCGTCCCCCGCCGCGGCCGTCGCCCGGACGCTGTTGGAAGAGGTGCAAGCCCGGTTACGCGGGGTGGCTGACCCAATGGCTGCGCCGGTGCGGCTGGACGCCGCGGACTACCGCGGCCGGACGTGGCTGACCCGACCGCGCCCGGAGATCGACCGCGTCGGCTCCGCTTGGCTGATCCGCCGCTGCGTGGACGCGCAAGCACGCTTCGTCTTCTCCCCCGACCCGGCGAGTCACCCGGAAGCCATTCCCTTTGACCTGGCGGGCGTCGAGTTTTCCCACCACGGCGACGACTGTTCCTTTGAAACCCTGGTGCGCCGTTTTGGTATGGCGGACCCCGCCCTCCACCGGCTCGCCGAGATGGTCCACGACGCCGACCTGGAGGACAACAAGTTCGCCCGGCCCGAGGCGCTCGGCCTGGACCGGGCGCTCAAGGGCTGGGCGCTTCTCGGAGCCCCCGACGAGGAACTGTTGCGCCGTGGGACCGAGGCGTTCGACGCCCTCCACGCCTGGCTGGAAACCACGGAACTCCCACCCTCGCCATGAACCCCACCGCCGCCCCTGCCGCCACGCCGCCGACCACCTCATCCCCGGTCGGCGCGCCGCCCTATCCTTCCTTCGCCGAGGCCCTGCGCTTTTGGGTCAAGCTCGGCTTCATCTCCTTCGGGGGGCCGACGGGTCAGATCGCCATCATGCACACCGAGGTCGTGGAGCGGCGGCGCTGGATCAGCGACCGGCGGTTCCTGCACGCGCTCAACTACTGCGTGTTGCTGCCCGGCCCGGAGGCGCAGCAGTTGGCCATCTACATTGGCTGGCTCTTGCACCGCACCTGGGGAGGCGTGGTCGCGGGGGCGGTGTTCGTGATCCCCTCGATGTTCATCCTGTGGGGATTGAGCTTCGTGTATGCCGCCTACGGCAACGCTCCTTGGATCGCGGCGGTCTTCTACGGGCTGAAGCCTGCCGTGATGGCCATCGTGGCCTCCGCGGTCTTGCGGATCGGCCGCAAGGCGCTCCGCAACGAGGTGATGTGGGCCGTAGCCGTTCTGGCGTTCGTGGCCATCTACTTCTTCCGGGTGCCCTTCCCGGTGATCATCCTGGCCGCGGCGCTCGTCGGCTGGCTGGGCGGCCGCTGGCAGCCGGGCAAGTTTACCGGCACGGGCGGCGGGCACGGGGCGGCGGCCGGCGGGGGGGAATCGGCGGTGGCCACGGTGATCGGAGACGACGCCGAGGCGGCCCCGCACACGCGCCCTGACCTCGCGCGCGCGTTGCGGGTCACGACCGTTTGTGTGGCGCTCTGGGCGCTGCCCCTAATTTTACTCGCGGTCTGGCTCGGCGGCGGGCACACCGTGGTCAAGGAGGGGGTGTTTTTTTCCAAGGCGGCGACCGTCACCTTCGGCGGGGCCTACGCGGTGCTGCCCTACGTCTCCCAACAGGCCGTGGAAACCCAGGGTTGGCTCGCGCCCGGGCAGATGCTCGACGGCCTCGGGCTGGCCGAGACCACGCCGGGGCCGCTGATCATGGTGCTCCAGTTCGTCGGCTTCATGGGCGGCTGGAATCATCCCGACGGGCTGCCACCGCTCGCGGCGGCGACCTTGGGCGCGCTCATCACGACGTGGACGACGTTCACGCCCTGCTTCCTGTGGGTGCTGGTCGGGGCGCCCTACATCGAGCGACTCCGGGGTAACCGGCGGCTCTCGGCCACGCTTTCCACGATCACGGCGGCCGTGGTTGGCGTGGTGCTCAACCTCGCCGTCTGGTTTGGCTGGCACGTCCTGTTCCCACATGGCTTTGCTGGAACACCGGACTGGTTCGGCATCGCCCTATGCGCCGGCGCGTTCCTGGCGTTGCAACGCCTCAAGTGGGAGGTCATCCCGGTGGTGCTGGCAAGCGGCGTGCTCGGGTTGCTCTGGAAGGCGATGCTCGGACGCTAGGACCCGGCCGTTCTCGGCTAATGGTGATGGTGGTGGTGGAGGTGGTGCAGGTCGGGGGTGTGCGGGTGGGTGTGGACCAGCGGCCCGTGGCGATGGGGGTGGCTGTGCGGCTCGCCCGCCGGGTCGTCCGGCCCGTGCGCGTGCTGGTGGTGGGCGTCGTGGGTGTGCAGGTGCTCGTGGCCCATCGGTTCGTGGACGTGGGGATGCTCGTGCCGCTCGCTCAGGTGCAGCCAGACGCCGACGCCCATCAACAGGAAGGCGGGCCAGAACAGCGCCGAGGGCGCTTCCCGCAGCACGGCGAAGGAGAGCACGACGCCGAGGAAGGGCGCGGTGGAGAAGTAGGCCCCGGTGCGGGCGCTGCCAAGATCGCGCAACGCCAGCACGAAGAGCGTCAGGCTCACCCCGTAGCTCAGGAACCCGAGGATCGCCGCGGCCCCGAGCCAACCAAGGGACGGGATGCGGCCGGCGACCAGCAGCCCCAGGGAGAAGTTCACCGCGCCCGCAACCAGCCCTTTCCACATGGCGATCTCCGAGGGGTCGGCCCCGGACACCTTACGGGTCAGGTTGTTGTCCACCGCCCAGCCGAGACACGCGCCGGCCACCAGGAGCGCGCCTAACGAGAAGCGCAGCCCGCCCGCGTGCAGGTCCCAGGACAGCAGGACCCCACCGGCGACGATGGCGGCCATGCCCAGGGCAATGCGTCGGTCGAAACCCTCCCGGAAGACGAACCAGGCGAGCAGGGCCGTGAGCACCCCCTCCAGGTTCAGGAGCAGCGCGCCCGTGCTGGCGGGGGTCGCCGCCAGGCCCAGGAGCAGCAGCACCGGGGCGAGGACCCCGCCGGCGGCGATGGCCCCGGCCAGCCAGGGCCAGTCGGCCCGTCGCAGGGGTGCTTCCTCCGACTTCCTGCCGACGCCCCGCTTCCACCCGCGCCAGAGCGCCAGGCCCAGGCCGGAGCCGAGGTAGAGCGCGCCGGCCAGCACCACGGGCGGGAGGCCGCCGCGCGCGAGCAAGAGCTTGGCGAAGGGCGCGCTCGCCCCGAAGAGCAGCGCGGCCAGGAGGGCGCGACGAACGCCGGCGGTCCTCATCGTGGCGCAATGTCGGTGCTCGCCGCGCCCTGTCCATCTCCTGCCCTCCACCACGTGGAAGGCAGCGCCTCCGGGACGCCAAGCCGGGCCTAACGGGTGTTTTTCGACGGTGGTGGGTAGTCCCACGACTCAGGCCCGTGGGTTCACCCGCAAACAAACAGACTCCGGCGGGGCCGCCCCTCACGCCGCCATCCGGTGCGGCTGTCGCTGGGCCACCTGACGGTGAACGCTTTCGACGAAGGTCTTGAGCAACTCGATCTGGTCGTCCGAGCCGTGACGCAGGATGAAGCCGATCTCATCGCGGATCTTGCGCGGTTCCGGCGTCACCCCTTCGTCCACCTTGCCTTGGACGGCCTTTGACAGGGCCACCAAGGCGCTGCCGGAGAGTCCGATGTTGCCCAGCCACGCGCGGTAGAGCGTGCGGCCCTTGAGGCTGACCTCCTCGCCCAAGCGGGCGAAACCCTCCTGGTCGGGGCGCAACCCGAGCCGGCGCAACGCGGAGTCAATCGCCTCGTGCTGCCTTTGCCGTGGCGCTGTTTCATCCTTGACCATGCGATACAAAGTTTGTGTGAAATATACCAGCTTTGAACTGGCCGTAGCGGCGGACCATCGCTGCCGCCACTTCTTTACCCATTTTCATGAACGTGCGCAGCGGCCAAGGCGATCCTACGGTCGTTGCCTCCCTCGGCGGGGACCTCTCCCGCGCGATGGACCCCTGGCCGCGGGTGCGCGCCGACATCGCCCGCCGGCGCAAGGATGGCCGCGGCCGGGGCGAGGGGGCAGCCTACCTCCCCTGGCTGACCGTGCGCGAGGTGCCCAGCCACGGGCGCGCCCACCGGGACAAGGGCAAGAAGAGCGGACGCGAGCACACCCTGTTTTCCGACCACGAATGGCGGCTCTTCCACATCCTTGACGCCAGCGATGCCGTGCTCGACCTCCGTGAATAATTCCCGCTTTTGCCGTTGGAGACGACCCTGGCCATCGCGGAGCGGCTCGGCGTCAAGCATCCGTGGGAGAAGGGCGAACCCAAGGTGATGACCTCGGACCTCCTGGTCACCGAGCGCGACCCGCGGGGCGGCTCGCCGCGCCTGTGGGCGTGCCAGGTCAAGGAAGCCGACGACCTGGAGGATGGCCGCACCGTTGAAGTCCTCGAAATCGAACGGCTCTACTGGCAGACGCACCACCTCGAACGGCGCCTGGTTACGGAGCGACAAATTCCGGTGCCGGTCTTCAAGAGTCTGAAATACCTCCACGAGTTCTGTTGGCCCGAGCGCGTCGGCGTCGCCCCGGAGCGGACGGCCCGCATCGCCCGAACCCTGGAAGCCATGCTGCGGGCTAACCCGTCAGCCCCCCTGCCGCTGGCGAGCGTGGCCGACGCCTGCAACGACCGGCTCGGCTGCGCGCCGGGCGACAGCCTCTCCGTGGCCCGTCACTTCCTGGCCACCAAACGCTGGCGGGTGGACCACTCCCGTCACCCCGTCCACCCCGAGCGCCCCCTGGTCCTCTTTGAGGGGGCCGCCGCCCGGCTTTCCCCTGCTGACGTCGATGAGCACCCTCTGCAAGAACCTCTTGCTCGCGTGGCCTGATCCCCCGGAAGGTTCGTCCCCCAAGCACGTCGAGCGCGTGCTCTGGACGGACCCGCCGACGGACACGGTGGTCCTCATCCGCCTCTTCGACGAAAGGGCGCTGCCCGACGTGCGCTCGTGCGCGGAGCTTGAACGCGCCGTGGGGGCGGGCGTGGCCCGCCCACTGGAGGAAGACCCCTACTCCGCCGGCCTCCGGGGCGAGGAGGTCGCCACCCCGAAGATCAAGGCGCGGCGCGAGCGGGCCCGGGAAGCCATCGGCGAGGTCGTCGTCGTCGAGCCGAACATCTACCTGGCCCTGCCCCGTGACCGGCTCCTGGCCGAAGTGCGGGCGCGCATCCTTTCCGCCGGGGGCAAGCCCCCGAGCAAGACGACCCACTACGGCTACCTGCGCCTCTACTGGCAGGCGGGCTTTCGCCGCGACGCCCTGTTTTTGGGCTTGCACCGCAACGGCGGCCGGGGCAAGGAGCGTCTCAAACCCGGAACCAAAAAACGGGGCCGCCCCCCAAGCACGGCGACGATCCCGGAGTCGGCCCGGGCGTCAACGTCGATGCCGCCCACCTAGCCAACATCGAGCGCAGCATCAAGCTCTTCTTTGAGAACGGCAAGGAGCCGAGCTTCGCCTGGGCGCACCAGCGCATGGGCGAACGCTTCTACGTCGAGCGCATGAAGCTGGTGGCCGGCGTGTCCACCCCGGTGCTCCTGCCTCCCGACCGCTGGCCCAGCGTCGCCCAGCTCAAATACCGCTACTACAAGCAGCGCCGGGCCGACCCCGCCGCCACCGACACGGGCCGGCGCGGCAAACGCGCCCACCTGCTCACCGGCCGCGCGCTCCTGACAAGAGCACCCGCCACGCCTTCGGACCCGGTCACACCTTCCAGATCGACGCAACCATCGCCGACCTCACCCTCGTCTCCTCGATGGACCGGCACCGCGTCATTGGCCGGCCCACCCTCTACCTGGTGCTCGACGTGTTCTCCCACATGACCGTGGGCTTCCACGTCACCCTGGAGAACGCCGCGGCGGACACCCGCTTCTTCGTGCCTATGTCCAAGCACGTCAGCCTGGAGCAGGACCTCTCGGCGATGATCCGCGGCGGCTACCTGGGCCGCAACCCCGTGGTGGCCGGCTACCTGGCGCGTCTGCACCGCTGGGTCGAGGCCGTCCGGCGTGGTCAGCCCGACCCCATGATGACCTTCCGCGCTACCGCCGGGAGCGGGGCCATCGTCAGCGTCAGCGGCGGGGGCAAGTCGTATTCCGTGGAGCGGGTGCTCACGCTGACCCCGCAGTTCATCCAGCACGGTGAATACCGCGGCCGGCCCTTCACCCACCGCCAGCTCGTCTGGGTCAAGCTCGAATGCCCGGCCAACGGCAGCCTGCACAGCTTGTGCCAGGCGTTCTTCGCCTACGTGAATGCCCTCTGCGACACCCCGTATGAGGAACGCTACGCCGACCCGCGGCGCAGCGCCGAGCAGATGATGCCCGACATGGCGCGGGTCGCCGGCCTGCATTCCTTGGGTCTGCTCGTCATCGACGAGATTCAGAACCTCTCGGAAGCGGCCAGCGGCGGCGCGCGGGTGATGCTCAAATTCTTCACCGAACTCATCAACAAGCTGGGGGTGCCCATCCTGCTCGTGGGCACCCCCGCCTCCCGCAAGATTCTCGACAAACGCTTCCGCAGCGCCCGGCGCTCCTGCGGCGGCCACGCCAGCGGGATGTGGCGGCCCATGCGCGCCGACAGCAAGGACTGGGAACGCTTCCTGAAAAGGTTGTGGGCCTACGAATACGTCCGCCACCACACCGACCTCACCCCGAGCCTATCCCGCACCATGCACGCGGAGACCCAGGGGATCACCGACTTCGTGGTCAAGCTCTACGTCGTCGCCCAGATCCGGGCCATGACCACCGGCATCGAGCGGATCACCGAGGCCAGCGACGCCCGGCGCCGGCACGCCTGCACCCGGCACGGCTTCGTCTCGGCTCAGGAAGCGCGCCGCCCGGCCGTCCCGCGCCCCTTGGGTGTAGGGAGCGCCGACGCCTTCCGGCGGCGGCTGGCGGAACTGGCGGCGGCTGTCCTCCACCTGGGCACAGGCTTCCGGCTCGAACCCCGGGCGCTGCATGAAGCCTACACCCAGGCCGCGGTCGCCCGGGGGTTGGTGTCGCCGGCCGGCGGCGGGACGCGCCGCGAACCCTCCGTGCGGCCTTGGAGGCGCACTGTCCGCCGGGGTTCCTGCGCGCCTACGGCATGGTGGGCGATTGGCCCGAGCGCCTGTTGCGCTCGCCCCGGGCCGCCCAGCCCCCTCTCCATCACTTGGTTTTCATGGACCTGCTGGGGCTGTCCCTGGCGTCGCTGGCCACGGGCGGCGGTCGCCTCGTCCCCGCGGCTGGCGGACTCTTCGGGACCGGTCCCTGGCCCTGCCATAACCCGGTCTGCGCCCGCCCCGGGCTGGCCGTCATCACCGCCTTCAGCGTCGAACGCGGTGGCAAGCGCGGGGTGGCCGTCGGCGTCTTCCGTTGTCCCGACTGCGGTTTCGCCTACGCGCGCCGACCCCCCGGCGGGGCCGGACCGGCTGCCTCCTTCGTGCGTGACCGCGGCGCCCGCTGGAGGGAAGCCCTGGCCCGGCTCTGGGCGGACGAGGACGTCGGTCTGCGCGCCATCGCCCGCGCGTTGCACGCGGACCCGCTGACCATCAAACGCTACGCGCTGGACCTGAAGCTGCCCTTTCCCCGGCGGGCCGTGCGTCCCAGCGGGCTTCCCCGCGCCCCGCACGGAGTCGGTCCCGTCCCGCCCGCCCCGGCGACCTTGGCGGCGGGCCGCGACCTTTGGCGGCAGGTCGTGGCCGGGCTGCCCAAGACCGGCGTCAAGGCGTTGCGCGCCCGGCACCCCGCCCTCTACGCACGCCTTTACCGGCGCGACCGTGCCTGGCTGGCCCGCCATTCGCCCAGGCTCGGGCAGGCGCCCCAGGCCGCCCGCCTCCGGGTGGATTGGCCGCAACGCGACGCCGCGCTGGCCACCCGCGTCGCCGCGGCCGCGGCCCGGCTACGGGAAGCCGGCGACGATCCGGCCGTCCGGCCCCGGCAGGTCTCCGCGCTGGCCCTGGCGCGCGAGATCGAGGCCGTGGCCCAGGTCGTCCACCACCGCCCGCAATTGCCTCAAACCATTGCAGCCATCGCTGGCTTGGCCGAGGGCCGCGAGGACTACGCCCGGCGCCGGATCGGCTGGGCCGCCGACCGCTTCGCCGCGGAGGTCGGCCGCGCCTATGCCCCGCCCCCCCGGCAGATCGCCCGACGGGCGGGCCTGCGCGCGGACCTCCTCGCCTCCTCGGAAGGGGTTGCGGGTGGCACCCGGGGCCGCGCGCACCCGCTTGGTGGCGCACTTCAGCGCCAACCGCCGCACCGAGGCGGCCGGGGTGCGGGCTGCCTTGACCCCTTTTGCCGGTGGCTCGCCTGCCCCGCATCGGTGACTGGCCGTTTCCCTCGCAGGAGGAGGTCCACCTGCTCTGGCTGCGCTCCCCGCACCGCTCCCCCCGCGGCCGGCAGTGGCGCTTGGACGCCTGCTTGCGACCGGCCAACGGCCTGCCCCGCGAGTTGGAGATGCCCTGGGGGGCGCTGCCCCAGCTCGCGTTGGGGCTGACCTACCTGGACGGCTACGTGGTCGAGGAGAAGCCCACCTGGGGCACCCCATTGAGTTCGAGGTGCCCCGCGAGGTCCTTCCCGAAACCCGTCCCGCCCGCTCCGTGCTCCCCCGGGACGTGCTGGCCGGCATGGTCGGCGATGGCGGCGACGAGCACTGCCTGGTGTTCGACCTGCCCGGCCAGCGCATCGTGCTGCCCGCTCTGGAAGCTATCCGCACGCTGCTCTGTCCCAACCGCACCCTCGCCTCCGAGCTGCTGGAAGCCGAATACCTTCCCCGGGTCATCGCCAGCCACGAGGTCAAAGAGAAGACCCTCCACCTCGGGTTCACCGCGGAGGTCGCCCCCGCCGCCCTAGACCAAGCCGTCGCCCGCCGCGTCGGTCGGTTGCTCCACGACGACTCCTTGCGCCGCGCCTGGGAGGCCGTCGAGCGCGGACGCTTCCACGCCGCCAGCACGGCATTGCCCGGCCGGCGCGTGCCCCTGGATTGCCCCGTTGCCCGGGTTGGACCCCCGATGGGTGGTGCGCGCGATGCCCGTGGACGTGGCGGGCACCTGGTTGGTCCTGGAAATCCTCTCGGTGGGCGCCGCCAACGACCTTCCCTTCAAGCGGGTGGTCTTTACCCACCCCGAGTTAAGCCGCACCCAGAAGACGGACCCGCCCGCCGGCACGGGTGCCAAAGGGGAAGGCGGTGGCGGGCCGGCGAACGCCTCCGCGAGGCAACCGGCCGGTTCGGGTGCCCAGAGCGTGCGGCGTCTGAGCATCGAGCGGTCCGACCGCGCCCCGCGCGACTCGCGCCGTCCCCGTCGGGCGGGCACCATCGTGTCCGGCTTGGTGGGCGACCAGTGGATCGAGGTCCACAAGCTGGCCGCGCGCACGCGCACCCGCCGGCGCGAGGGGCAGAAGGGTTCGCCCGCCCCCCCGCCACGACGGCGGCCGGCCCTGGTTCGGTGTTCAACGAGGCGGCCGCCGACCAAGCCGGGCCGCCCGCTCCGGCTGCGACGGCGAAACCCGCGGGCAAAGGCGATGCCGAGACGCGATAAGTGCCCGTTTCCCTCTCCTCGGCGGCACGGGACGGACGCACCCCCGCCGGTGAATACAAGGTGGTCGAGCCGCCGCCCGGTCCCCCGCCCAAACCGATGGAGCTGCGCCCGCTGCCGCTGGTCTGCAAGACTCACGAGGGACTGGACCGGCTGGCTGCCCGCCTGGGCCACCTCGCCGCCATGCGCCCCGACTGGACCATCGAGTGGGGCCTCGCCACCCTGGAGGTCAACATCCCCTACGCCCAGATGGGCAGCCAGAAGTGGCAGTGTGCGCTCGTGCGTTGCGCCGGCGCGGCATCCACTCCCCCGTCCCCGGCCTGCTGGCTGCTGGAGTTCGCCCGGCTCGAAAGAAAAGGGCTGGTGGGATTGGCCCGAACTGATGAAGTTCCACCACGCCGGCCGGATGCGCTTTGATCTGGTCAGCCACCACTTCAGTCGCGCCCCGGAGGACTGGGCCGAGCGCCTGGAAAAGCGCATCCGTTAGGCCCGTCAAGCGGTCGCGAAACCATGACCCGCACGCCCTCGGTCCAACTTTATATAAACCGCGCTTCCGAACCGGATCGGTTCTTGAGACCAGGGTCCAACTTTATATTTTGCGGCCGGGGAGCTGGGGGGTGAGGCTTTTCAGAGGGGGATGCTTACACCCGGAGTCCAATTTTCTATTTTGCTACAACAGTAAGGATCAAGCTTGGATTCCGGGTTCCGACGGTTCTGGTAAAACCTCAGGTCGGACGGTTGGGATATGATTTTGCACCGAGCTGCTCCGGCCCCGACTTCCTTGGTTCCGCTCCACCCCGTGGCGAGGGAAGTTGCCCGGAGGCTTGAAGTGCCGGGGTAAAGGTCCTGGTGTGGACGACGGGGGCAACATCGCCCTTCCTGGTGGTCTCGCGCGGTGGAGCGTGGGTTGGTCAACCTCAACCGGTGAGCCGGGGTAGGAGATAGATGACCGTTCGGACTATGGAAGGGTAATCCCACAGATTGTTTGCGGCTAGAGGGATGTGACCGTTTGCTGACGAGGTTGGAAGCGACCCACCGGCCTTCCTTCCTGACGACCCCAAACCTGCCCAACCCATGCGTCTGACCATCCAACCCACCGCTTATTCCGCCCTTGCCACCGCCTTTCTGTGGTCATGGGGTGTCGCTCCCGGCGCCCACGCCCAGGACAAACCATCCGCCACTGCCGCCAATCCCACCACCGCGACGGCGGGGGGGCATCGCCTGCCGCCGACGCCGCGCGCCCCGGCCGGTTGAGCGGCAAGCGCATCGCCATCCTCGTCACCGACGGTTTCGAGGAACTGGAGATGACCGAGCCGCGCGCCGCCCTGACGCCGCCGGGGCCAAGACCATCCTCATCGCCCCCATGCCCGCCGGGGCGAAGGTCAAAGCCTGGAACATGACGGAATGGGGCAACTCCTACCCCGTGGACATGTCCCTCGCCCAAGCCATCCAGGACAAGGGTTTCGACGGCATCCACCTGCCCGGCGGGGTCATCAACCCCGACAGCCTGCGCACCAACGCGGAGGCCGTTTTCTTCGTCAAACGCTTCTTCGTGGAGGCGGCCAAACCCATCAGCAGCCTCTGCCACGGGCCGTGGACGCTGGTGGAGGCCGACGTGGTGCGTGGCCGCACCCTGACCTCCTGGGAGTCCCTCGCCACGGACCTGCGCAACGCCGGGGCCAACTGGGTCAACAAGTCCGTCATGCGCGACGGCAACCTCGTCACCGCGCGCCATCCGGGGGACATCCCGCAGTTCAACCCCGTCATGGTGGACCTCTTCGCCGGGGTCAAGGCGCCCGCCACGCCGTTCATGCCGTAGCGCCTCGGGCAACACCGCTCATTCATCTGTGATGCCCCACCCCGGGTCTTCCCCCCCGGCCGGGTGGGCGCTTCAGCGTCCCCCCAAGCGGACGAGCCCGCGGCGCAGGGCGACGAGCACCGCCTGGGTGCGGTCGGCGGCCCCGAGCTTCTTGAGCACGGCTCTGGCGTGCACCTTCACGGTGGCCTCCGCCAAGTCCAAGGCCAGGGCAATCTCCCCGTTGCCCTTGCCGGCGAAGATCTGTCGCAGCACGGCCATCTCTCGCTCGGTCAAGGACGGCTGGTGAACGTGCTCGGCCATCTTCTCGGCTACCTCGGGGGCGAAGCGTCGCCGGCCGGCGTGAACGGCGCGGATGGTGTCCAGGAGCGTCTGCCGGCTGGCGTCCTTGAGCAGATAGGCGCGGGCGCCGGCCAGCAGCCCGCGCTGGATGTCTTCGTCAGTCTCGAAGGTCGTCAAGAGGATCACCCGGGCTGTGGGTGCCTCTCGGCGGATGGCCTCCAGAACCTCGACGCCTTCCAGGCCAGGCATCCGCAGGTCGAGCAGGGCGACATCAGGCCGGTGCTCCCGCCAGGGGTCGAGCGCCTGCCGGCCATCGGCGGCGCTGGCCACCAGGGTGAGATCGTCTTCGTCCTCGATCAGGCCGGCCAAGCCGTCGCGCACCACCGGGTGGTCGTCAGCGATAAGCACCCGGATAGGAGGAGCGGGGTGCGGCAGTGGCGAGGACGGCGCGGTCGGCGGGTCAGCACTCATGGGGGGAAGCGAGGGGTTTACGGGGTAAGGTCAAAGCGGGTCCCCGGGAGGGAGGGGCAGGTGGACGGACACGGTCGTGCCCCGGCCGGGGGCGCTCTCGGTGGAGAGCCTCGCGCCGATGCGGGCGGCGCGCTCGCGCATACCGATAAGCCCCAGTCCGGGGGTTGCGCCGGCCCTAGCCGCGGTGGTGTCGGCGCCGGAAACCGGTCGGCTGCTCACGCCCGGGCGGAAGCCGACCCCGTCATCGCGGACGTGCAGGTGGAAGGCGGCAGCCGCCTCGGGGGGGTAGTCGGGGTAGTCGAGCACAACTTCCGCGTGGCTGGCCCGGGCGTGCTTGAGCACGTTGGTCAGCGCCTCCTGGCAAATGCGCAAGAGGTGCTCCTCGACGGCGTCGGGCAGGGGCCGGGGCCGGCCCTCGACGCGCAGGACGGTGGTCGCCAGCGGGGTGTCCTCGGTCATGGCCCGGACCAGCTCGCCCAGGGCCGCGGGCAGGTCACGGCCGTCCAGAAGCGTCGGCCGCAGGGCGTGGACGGAGCGGCGGACCTGACCGAGGCTCTCGCGCGCCAGCTCCCGGGCGCGGGCGAGCCGGGCGCGAGCCTTGTCGGTCTCGCCTTTGGCCGTGGCGTTCTCGGCGCCTTCAAGCTGGACGACGATGCCCGTGAAACCCTGGGCGAAGATGTCGTGCAGCTCGCGGGCGATGCGGTTGCGCTCCTCCAGGACGGCGCCCTGGTTGGCCAGCGCCGCCAGCCGGGTTAGCTCCAGGGCCAGGACGAGTTGCTGGGCCAGGGCGGCCACCGTTTCCCGCGCCGCCTCGTCGGGCAGGTGCTCCTCGGGGAGCGCCAGGGCCAGGAAGCCGAGCACCTCGCCGCGCAGGAGCAGCGGGGCGTGCCAGATGGCGCGGTGTCCCCGTTCGCGGTGGTAGGCGTAGGCCAGCGGCACACTCTGTCGCAGGTCCTCGACCGGGTAGCTCGGCATGGTCCCCCGCGCCAGGGCCGTGAAGATGCCCGCCGGGTCCGCGCCCGAAAGCTCCGTGTAGCGGCCGAGGTAAGGGTGCGAGGCGATCACCGCCGGCGAAAGCAGGCCCTCGTCCCACACCGCCGCCGGCTCAAAGGTCGTCGCGGTATCCGCCACCCGCAGCATCACCGCCCCGGCCCCGCTGGCGCTGACCGTGGCGACGGCCTCGGCCAGGAACGCGCCGAGGATCGCCCCGATGTGCTGCTCGCCGGCCAGCCGCTCGACCCCGCGCCGCAGCGCCGCGTTGGCCCGGACCAGCTCGGCGGCGCATTCTCCGGCCGCCCGCTCCCGCTCGGCCAACAATTCCCGCACCCGGACCTGTTCCATCTCGCGGCGATGGATGGCGGCACCGATGGCCCGGGCGGCGATGGTTAGCGCCTCCATCTCCGCCGCCGACCAGACGCGCCGCTCCACGCAGTCGTCGAAGGCGACCATGCCCGCGTATTCTCCTCCGACGAGCACCGGCACCACGCCCATCGAGCGCATCCCCACCCGCGCGAAGGGTTCCCGGAAGTGCTCGGGCACGTCTTCCAAGAACTGCCAGAGGGGCTGGCCCGCCTGAAGGGTCGTCAGGTAGGCGGGAAGCTGGTCGTGGGCGAAGCGCGTCAGCCCGAGGCTGCGCTGGGAGGCTAACCCGGGTGCCCACCACTCGTGGACCAGCTCGTGGTCGAGCGGGCCGCCGCCGGGGTCAGCGCGCGGCAGGATCACCTTGACGCGGTGAATGCCCAGGGCTTCGCCCAAGCGGCGCAGGGCACCACCGACGGCCACCTCGAAGTCCTCGGAGCCGAGCAGGCCCTTGAGCACGTCGCTGACCGCGGAGATCAGCCGGCCGCGTCCGCGCAGCGCCGCGTTGGCGCGCTCCAGCTCCGCCGCGCGTTCCTCGGCCGCGCGCTCCCCCTCGCGGACGACGGCCACGGCCTGGGACTGCTCGGCCAGCCGGGTCAGCTCCACGGCCAGGCTCATCTGGTCGGCCAAGGTTTGCAGGAGCGCGTAGGATCCGCCGAAGGCCGGCTCCGCCTCGGCGTAGCCCAGCCTGAGCCAGCCCAGCAGCCGCGCGCCCGCCCGCATGGGCACGTGGCGCAAGGCCCGGTTGCCCTCCGCGGCGTGGACCTCGCGGAGGGGCGGCTCGTGCCGGGGGTCATCGGGGGCCAGGGGCCAGCCCTCCGGCGAGCCGGTTATCCTGGCGATGAACCTCTCCAAACCCGGGGTGATCGGCAGCTCCCCGGGCAGCTCCGGACCGGGGGTGAGTTGACCGTCGCGGCGCAGCAGCGCGGCGAAGCGGTAGGTGTGCCCCCCGTCGGCCAGCAGCACCACGGCCCCGGTGTGCGCCCCGGCGCTCCCGACCGCCGCCCGCAGCATCTCGCCCAGGAACCGGTCGAGGCCCGCCAGCCGCGCCAGCCCGGAGATGCCTTGACGCAACGCCGCGTTGGTCCGGGCCAGCTCGGCGGCGCGCGCTTGGGCGGACCGCGCGCGCTCGGCGCTTAGTGCCGCCTCGGCCGCGTGGCGGCGCGCCTCATCCTTCGCCCGCTCCAAGGCCGCGGCCATGAGTTCGGCGTCCCCATGGCCCGGCGTGCCGGCGAGGACCGGGGCGGGGTCGGCCAGACGCGGTTGGGATCCGGGTCGGTCCGGCTCTGCCCCGGGGCAGGCTGCCCCTGAACCGACTGAGGGTTGTTCATCGTGGGGGAAGATATCGGGGGAGGCAGCGCTCCCAGTTTGAGAGCAGCGGCCTCCAGCCACGGGCGTCGCCCACGGCGCGTCCGGAGAGCACCCCGACGGCGGCGGGGGAGGGAAGTCGTCGGACTGGTCCGACGCCGTTTCCTCCTGGAGGCTCGTGGGAGCGTCGCGCCGTCGCGTCATGGCCACGGGCCAGCTAACGGCCGGCCGGCCGGCTTGGCAAACTTCCGTTGGGGGGAGCCGCAGGTAATCCCAAGGGATTGGCCAGCGGCGATCCCAACGCGCATTGGCGCGGGTGGCGAGCCGCTCCCAACGTGGCCGGCAGCCCCGGTCTCCGCGCCCCGTCTGCCCCTCCCGCTGAGTTCCGCACCCTCCTTTTCCCAACCGCATCCCACCCTAACCCCAACCACACCCGAGTTATGCCCACCCCCACCTCCCGTCCCACCCTGCACCACCCCTTCGCCCGTCTGGCCGGCTTGGCCGTGGCTGGCCTCCTGGTCGCGTGCGCCCCGAACACCCCCCAACGCGACTCCCAGAACCCGGCCGTGCAGAAGGGCGACGTGCGCCCCGTCGGCGTGCCGACCACCGCGCGGAGCACCGGCGCGGGCGAGGGGCGCACCACCGACCGAGCCATTAACAACCTGAACTAGAGCGCTTCCCGTTTACCGTGAACCTGACCTCCAAGCACCACGCGGCCGCCGGCGACCGCGAGTTCCCCGTTGAGCGGCCCGTCCCCGGTGCCCCGGCGACAACTCGCCGGGGCGTTCATCGCCTCGGCCTCGGCGCATTGGCCATCATCGTTTCCATCGCGGGAGCCCGGGCGGCCATGCCCCCCCGAGCCGACGCCGTTCCTCGAACAGACCGTCTCCGGCCAGACTGTCCACTACGTCGAGGGCGGCACCGGGCCGACCGTAGTGCTGGTGCACGGCCTCGGCGGGGACCGCTCCGAGTGGGTCCACATCATCCGCCCGCTGGCCGAGCGCTCCCACGTGATCGTCCCCGACCTGCCCGGCTTCCTTGACGCGCTCCAAGTCGAGCACGCCACCCTGGTGGGCTCCCGGACCGGGGCCACCCGCTGATCCTGCCGGGCGGGACGCGAACCGGCGAGCGCGCGAGGACACTGCCCGGCGCGACCACCAGGCCACCGCGCACTACCGCCGGTTCAAGGCCGCACTCCAACCGCTGCTCGACGGCCCGGTGGACGACCGCCGCAGCCGGCTGGTGCGTTAAGACCGAACCCCTTGCCCGGATGGGCGCTGGTGGCCGGCGCGCTGCTCCTGGCGGTCCTGACTTTCGGCACGGCCCTGCGCGGGGACTACAACGCCTTGGGCGCGCAGCTCCTCTACGCGCTGGTCTTCTTCGTCCTCCTGTTGTTCCGCGCCCGGCACGACCGCTTCGGGGTGGACAGAGCGTTCCACCGCAAACAACCCCGCTAACCTGAACCCCTGATCCCCAACCTTATGTCCCTCCCCCCCGGCCGCCGTGGAGGCCGACACGCCGGAGTTCAACGCGGCGATGCTCGAACTGTTCGCCCACCGCGTTCCGGCACCGCCTGCTGCTTTTCCGAGGTAAAGCCTGCGACCAAAGTCCAACCCCGGTGGTGACGCGGGTTCGGAGGCACCGGCGGCGGCAGGCCCCGCGGCCGATCCCCAGGCCGCCGCCCGTGGGGCTGGGCCACACCCCAACGTCGTATTTTACGGGGACGCTGAAGGCGGCCGGCCTATCTCAAGGATGGCTCACCCGCAGGCGCAGGAAGCGGCGGGCGGCGCTGCCGGTCGTCACCGTGTCGCGGTAGGTCAGCGTTTGGGTCTTGCCGCCGGGGTCATTGACGGGGGCGCCGACCGCGACGGTCTCCGCGCTGCTCCAGGGGCCGCTCGCCTCCCCGGCCGCTTCCACCACACAGGCGACGTCGGTCGCCGCGAGGGACCGATGGAAGCTCAGGCTCAGGTATGCCGCCCCCGCCACCGACTGCCAGCCCGCCACCGGCCCCGGGGGGCCACCGGCCTGCCGGGGGTCGCTGCCGAGGGCATATTCCAGAAGGTTGCTCCGGTCGTCGCCGTCCGGGTCGGCGCCATCGCCGCTGATGGCCGGGTCCAGGAGTTCGGCGGCGGTGAAATGCTCCGCTTTCCAGCTCTCCAGCGCCGTGCCGGCGTTGCCGACCGTGACCACCACGGCGTCATGGGCGTCCGCGTGGATGGAGTCGGCGGCGGTGAGCATCAAGGTGTAGGTGCCGGCCACGCTGAAGGCGGCGGTGGTCGCCGCCCGCGCCGGGTCGCCGAAGGTGACGCTGCCCGGCCCGGCGTAGAGCCTCCACGCCACGGTGGGGGTGCCCGTGCCCCCGCGGACCACTCCCCCGAGGTTGACGGGCGTGTTGACGGTGGCGGTCAGGTC
>CAXTFX010000030.1:0-17722 GCA_964243185.1 uncultured Chthoniobacterales bacterium | reverse complement strand
CGCGGGACTCCTGGTTCATGGCGCTGTTCACCTTCGGCGAGGGCTACCACAACTATCACCACGAGTTTCAACACGACTACCGCAACGGCGTGAAGCCCTGGCAGTTCGACCCGACCAAGTGGGCCATCTGGACCTTTTCCAAGCTCGGCCTCGTGCAAAACCTGCGCCGCGTTCCCAACGAGAAAATCCTCCTGGCCCAGCTCGCCGAAACCCAGCGTCAAATCGAGGAGCGCCTCCGCGACAACGAGGGGTCCTGGTCCGCCTCGGCCCAGGCCCTGGTGCAATCCGCCCGGGAGTATCTGGCCGACCTCAACTCCCGCTGGGAAACCCTGCGTAAGGATTACGCCAAGCGCACCGGGCAGACCATTGATAGCTCCCGCGAGGCCCTGGAGGAACTCCGTGCCGAGTTGAAGACCGCCCTGGAGCACCTGCGCCTCGTCAAGGGCGCCACGGCGCTCTGAGGTTGGGGATTTCTTCCTGGGGTGGTTCGGCTTGTCCCCAAGCCGCCGTTGGGGTGCGTGTCGTTGCCGAAAACCGGCGGCGGGTCAAGGCTGACCCGGCCCCACCCTCGCCGCCGATGATCGAGGACCACGCCGTCATTGCCCGCCTTGAAGAAGCGATCCTCCCCTGGCGACCTGAAGGCGGCTCGAACCAAACCGCAACCGTCGCCGTCGCCGCGCAAAAAGCCGCTGACTCGGCTCGGCGTGTATGCCAAGCGCAGGCGGGAGGTGCGCTCGGGGCAGCCGAAGGCTTCCTCCGAGGAGGCCTACGCGCAGGCGCGCCGGGTGCTCACCGCGGCGGGCCAGCCCACGACGCCGCGGCCGTCGCCGATCTCACCCGCCGACAACTCGCCCGGCTCCGGGAATGGGCCGGAGCTAACGCCCGGCTCATCCACCCCCGGCTGATCGGGTTGCTCGACCACGGGCAGATCCGGGTCGGCGGCGTTGAGCACGACGTGTTTCACGAGGTCCGCACCGGCCGCTGGGTCAAGCTCACGCTGCCCGGCAGGAGCGGCAAGGAGCTCCGGGCCATCGTTGCCCTGGCCGGCGTGCGGCCCACCCTGGAAACCGCGGACGCCCTGCCCGCCGACTACCTCCGCCGGCTGGTTTTGAGCAACGAGCTGCTGGGCGACGACTTCTGCTTTCACGGGGTCATGGACCACCCCGCCGGCCCGCGGCTCGTCGTCTCCCAGCGCCACGTGCGCGGCGAGCACGCCGGGGCGGAGGCGATCGCGCGGCACTTCGTCCAGAACGGCTTTCAACCGATCAACGCGAAGACGTTCTACGATCCCGAGGAGAACCTCTTAATTTCCGACGCCCACGACGGGAACGTCCTACGCACGGCCGAGGGTTTGCTGGACCCCTTCGACGTCTGCCTCCAGCGCCCCGAGGGCGCTCTGCGCGACGCGGTGGCCCCGGCGGCGGCGCTCGATTTTGGCGCGGAGGCGTCAGCCCAACAGGGGGCCTGGGGGTTTTGAGGCGAAGCGCGACCGGGTGAAGAAGCGGCTCAACCCAGGAAACTCGCCAGGTAAGGGGCGGTCCGACTCCTCGGCATTTTGGCGACCCGCGCCGGACAGCCTTCCGCCACCATCCGGCCGCCCTCGTCGCCCGCGCCCGGACCGACGTCCATCACCCAGTCGCTGCCGGCGACGACGCGCATGTCGTGCTCCACCACGATGACGGTGTTGCCCGCCTCGACCAACCCGTCGAGCTGCGTCATCAGCTTTTCCACGTCGGCGGGGTGCAGCCCGGTCGTCGGCTCGTCCAGCACGTAGAGCGTGCGGCCCCGCTGGGCGCGCTGGAGCTCCGTCGCCAGCTTGATCCGTTGCGCCTCGCCGCCCGAGAGTTCGGTGGCCGGCTGGCCGAGCCGCAGGTAGCCCAGGCCGACCTGCCGCAACACCTCCAGCGAACGGCAAACGTGCGGTTCGTCGGCGAAGAATTCCCACGCCGCGTCCACGGTTAGCCCGAGCACGTCGGCGATGTTTTTGCCCCGGTATTGAACCTCCAGGGTTTTGGCGTTGTAACGCGCCCCGTGGCAGGTCGGGCATGGCGTGTAAACGCTGGCGAGAAAGAGCAACTCGACCATCACGAACCCTTCGCCCTGGCAGGTTTCGCAACGACCCTTGGCGACGTTGAACGAGAACCGCCCCGCGTCGTAACGTCGGGCGCGGGCAGCCTCCGTCGCCGCGAAGATCGCGCGCACGTAGTCGAACAGGCCGGTGTAGGTCGCCAGGTTCGAGCGCGGGGTGCGCCCAATCGCCTTCTGGTCCACGACCACCAGCCGCTTGACGCCCTCCAGGCCGGCGGTGATCCGGCCGCCGAGCGGCTCTGGGGCGTTGCGCTCCAGGGGATTGTGCTCGTCCTCCTCCCCCACCGTCGCCGTCGCCGGGACCTCGTGGCCGAGCGCCGACGCGACCAGCTCCACCAGCGCTTGGCTGACGAGGCTCGACTTGCCCGAGCCGGACACCCCGGTCACGGTCGTGAACGTGCCCAGGGGAAACGCGGCGTCCACGTCGCGGAGGTTGTTGCGCGTGACCCCCGCGAGCCGCAGCCAGCCCGCCGGCGAGCGCGGGGTCCGTGGGGGCAGGGGATGTTCCCCGAAGAGGTGCGGCCGGGTCTGGGAGCGCGCCACCTGCCGCAGACCGTCGGGCGGACCGCTGTAGAGCACCTCGCCGCCGTGCTCCCCGGCGGCGGGTCCCACGTCCACGATCCAGTCGGCGTGCCGGATGACGTCCAGTTCGTGTTCCACGACAAACAGCGAGTTGCCGGACGCCTTCAACCGGTCCAGCGCACGCAGCAACGCCTCCGTGTCGGCGGGGTGCAGGCCGGCGGAGGGTTCGTCGAGCACATAGACGACCCCGAACAGGTTGGAGCGCACCTGGGTCGCCAGCCGCAGCCGCTGCAACTCGCCGGGCGACAGCGTCGGCGTGCTCCGCTCCAGCGTGAGGTAGCCTAACCCGAGGTCGAGCAGGACCAGGGTGCGGGCCTGGAGGTCTTCCACGATCCGCCGCGTGACCAGCGCCTTCTCGGGGTGCTCGGCCGCCCGCTTCTTCCCGCCGGGCGCCGTCCCCGTCGCAAACGGACCCAGGAGGGTCGCCAATTGCTTGAGCGGCAGCCGGGAAAAGTCGGCGATGTCGAGGCCGGCGAACGTGACCGAGAGCGCCTCGCACCGCAGCCGCTTGCCGCGGCAGAGCGGGCACTCCTGGCTGATGAGGTAGCGCGCCGCCCGACGTTTCATCAACGCGCTTTGGGAGTTGGCGAAAGTGTGCAGCACGTGGCGCTTGGCGCTCGTGAACGTCCCCAGGTAGCTGGGCGGCAGCTTCGCCCGGAGCGCCTGGCGCACCCCGGCGGCGTCCAACCCGGAATACACCGGCACGACGGGCTGCTCGTCGGTGAACAGAATCCAGTCGCGGTCTTCCTGCGGCAGCTCGCGCCACGGACGGTCCACGTCGTAGCCGAGCGTCATCAAAATCTCGCGCTGGTTCTGCCCCGCCCAGGCGGTCGGCCAGGCCGCGATGGCGCGCTCGCGGATGGTCAACGCCGCGTCCGGCACCATCGAGTCCTCCGTCACCTCCAGGGTGCGGCCCAGGCCGTGACACTGGGGGCAAGCGCCTTCCGGGGTGTTGGGCGAGAAGGACTCCGCGTAGAGGAGCCCCTGGCCGGGCGGGTAGTCGCCGGCGCGCGAATACAGCATCCGCAGCAGGTTCGAGAGCGTCGTGACGCTGCCCACGGACGAGCGCGTGGTTGGCGCCCCGCGCTGCTGCTGCAAGGCCACCGCCGGCGGCAGCCCGTCAATGGCGTCCACCTCCGGCACCGCCATCTGGTGGAACAGCCGCCGGGCGTAGGGCGAGACCGATTCGAGGTAGCGCCGCTGGGCCTCCGCGTAGAGCGTGCCGAAGGCCAGGGACGATTTCCCCGACCCGGATACCCCGGTGAACACCACCAGGGCATCCCGCGGGAGGTCCACGTCCACGTTTTTGAGGTTGTGCTCGCGCGCACCGCGGACGCGGACGAAACCCGTGAACGGTTTCTCGACGGGGTTCGGGGAAGAGTTTGGAACTGGTTTTTCCATCGGACGCTGGGTGCGAGTTTGCCACGGAATCGCGGCCCGGCCACACCCCGGGGTCCCCCCCTCCATCCCGGCCGGGGCGCGGCTAAGGTCCGAGCAGCCGGAGCGTCCGGCCGTCCGGCCCCTCCGGGTAGAATTTCTCCAGCAAACGGTGGAACACGGAGTCCGGGGGTGACACGCTGGCAAAGAGGGTCGCGCTCGAGCGCAACTTCAAGTCGTCGGGCTGGCCGAAGATCGCGGTTGCCGAGCGCCCCTCGTGGGAGATGGCCGCCTGCGCGCAGGCGAGCAGCCTTGGGCCCAGGACCGGGTGATCGAGGTAGGCCCGGGCCTCCCCGGCGTCCTTGATGGCGTAGCGCCGGGACATCGCGCTGAAGGCCAGCCCGTCGAGTTGCGGGAAGATGAACCACATCCAATGCGTGCGCTTATCTCCCGCCGTGATCTCCCGGAGGGCCTGTTCATAGACGGCTTGTTGCGCGCGCGCGAAACGATCCAGATCATACGGGTCATTCATGGCAAAACAGCGGGACCATCAACGCTGGCGCATCAATCTTCCACGGGTGAAAGGGAGTGTCGCGCTGGCGGTCATCCGCTCCATCCTCATGTCTCCCCGAGTTCGCTCCCGGCTTGGTCCGTTGATCGTCGTGCTGTTGCTCTCTCTTTTCCCCCTCCGCGCGCAGCCGCCGGTCCCGCCTGCCGCTGACACCGCGGCCGATTCGAGGGTCAACACCGCCACGATCCCCGTTTCCAAGCTCGAAAACGACTCCTATGACTGGTTCAAAAGGCACGAAGCGGTGCTCGCCCTGCAACCGACGCTGGACCCCGAAATCGTGCTGATCGGCGACTCGATCACGCACTTCTGGGCGGGCGAACCCCGCGCCCACCGGCAGAATGGTTCCCGGGCTTGGGCGGAGACCTTCGGCGCGCGCCGGGTCCTGAACATGGGTTTCGGCTGGGACCGCACGCAGAACGTCCTCTGGCGCCTGGAGCACGGGGAATTGGACGGCACTCGTCCCCAGGCCGTCGTGCTCAACGTGGGCACGAACAACTTCAGCGCCACCCGGCAGGCGCGCGCCAACTCCCCCGAGGAAATCGCCCAGGGAATCGAAGCGATCTGCGCGGCCGTCCGCGCGAAGTGTCCGACCTGCCGCATCATCGTGATGGGGGTGTTTCCCCGCGGGAGCAGCCCGACGGACGAACGCCGGGCGGGCATCCTCGCGCTCAACGCGATCCTGGCCAAACGGCTGGCCGGCAGAGCCAACCTCACCTTCCTGGACATCGGCCCCCGGCTGTTGCAACCCGACGGCCGCACCGCCAGGGAGGTGATGCCCGACGGGACCCACCCGGACGAGAAAGGTTACGCCATCTGGGGCGAGGCGCTCACCCAGGTAGGAGCTTGGCGCTAAGTTCGTCTGGCGGTCTGGCCCGTGAGCCGGGGTCCGCGTCTTGGGGGGCGGCGTCTCATCCGAAGGACGCGGACCCTGGCTCACGGAGCGGGTCCCTCCGGGGCCGTTAGACTGAACCTGCCTCCCGCGCAAATCGTCCTGCCCCCGAGGGCGGCAACCGCTCGCGGATGCCGCCCGCTAAGTTTTGTCCCCGCCTCGACCGATTGCGGGCAGCCGACCGGCTTTGCAGCATCGAAACAAATTTGTAACCCGACTTCTCGTCCACACTCCAAGCATCCCCACCCACCATGAGAAAACCGATCTTCGCCGGCACTCTCCTCGCCACCCTGGCGATCCTGCCCAGCGGCACGCTGCTCCGCGCGGTCTCCCCCGCCCCGGAGGTGGGCGAGCAGATCATGGTGGTCACCGCCCAGCACAAGGCCACGGACGTCGGCTACCGCGTGCTCAAGCAGGGTGGCAACGCCGTGGACGCCGCCGTGGCCATCGGCTACGCGCTCGCCGTCACGTTTCCCGCCGCGGGTAATCTGGGCGGCGGCGGGTTCATGACCATTCACCTCGCCGACGGCCGGAACACCTTCGTCAACTTCCGCGAGAAGGCGCCGCTCCGGGCGTTCCGCGAGATGTATCTGGACGCCAACGGCAACATCGTCCCCGGCCTGAGCACGGTGGGCTACCTGGCGGTCGGCGTGCCCGGCACGCCGGCGGGGCTGGACTACGCCCTCCAGAAATACGGCACCTTGTCCCGCCAACAGGTGATCGGGCCGGCGGTCAACCTGGCTAAAAACGGGTTCATCTTGGAGGAGGGAGACCTGAGCATCTTCTCCGCCGCCACGGCGCAGTTCCGCACCCAGCCGAACATCGCCGCCATCTACCTGAAAAATGGCACAGACCCGCTCAACGCCGGCGACCGGCTGGTGCAGCCGGAGCTGGCGCGCACCCTGCAACTGCTCGCCGACCAAGGACCGGACGTGTTCTACCGCGGCGAGATCGCGGCCAAGATCGTCGCCGCGAACAAGGCCAACGGCGGGCTGATCCGCAACCGGGACCTGGCGACCTACAACGTCGAGGAGGTGGAGCCGATCCACGCGAAATACCGCGGCTTCGAGATCCTCTCCTCCCCGCCGCCCAGCTCCGGCGGCGTCATCATCGGCGAGATCCTCAACATCCTCGCCGGCTACCCGATGGGTGACTTCGGTTTCCATTCCGCCCAGGCCACCCACTTCATGGTGGAGGCCGAGCGCCACGCCTACGTGGACCGCACCGTGTTGGGGGACCCGGATTTCGTGACCAACCCGATTGATCTCCTGCTCTCGGATTCTCACGCCGCCGCGATCCGCGCCGCCATTGATCCCGTGCGCGCCGGGGTTTCCGCCGACCTGAAGCCCGGCGTGCCGCCGCACGAGGGCGCGCAGACCACGCACTATTCCGTCGTGGACGCGCAGGGCAACGCGGTGGCCGTGACCTACACGCTGAACTCGTATTTCGGCGCCAACCGCATCGCCGGCGACACCGGCTTCTTCCTGAATAACGAGATGGACGATTTCACGTCCAAGCCCGGCACGCCCAACCAGTTCGGCCTCATCCAGGGTGAGCAGAACGCCATCGCCCCCGGCAAGCGCCCGTTGAGCTCCATGAGCCCGACCGTGGTGCTCAAGGACGGCCAGGTGTTCCTGGTCACCGGCAGCCCCGGCGGCTCGCGCATCATCACCATCACGCTCCAGACCATCGTGAACGTGGTGGATTACAACATGAACATCCAGGAGGCCGTGGACGCCCCGCGCATCCATCACCAGTGGCAGCCGGACACCGTTTACTACGAGCCGTATGCCCTCACGGCGGACACCATCAACGCCCTCCGAGCCGCGGGCTATCCGAGCCTGACCTTGCAAGGCCCGTGGGGTTCGTCCCAGAGCGTCGAAATCCCCTACCAGGACATCACCACCGGACCCTCCGCCGCGCCCGGGCAGGCCGCCATCGGCAGCACGCTCAAGCAGGGCGTTCGATACGGCGGCTGGGACCACCGCAGCCCCGCCGGCTCCGCCCGGGGGCGGTAGGGCGGCGCGGTTTAACCGCGTGATCCGGCGTTGCGGGAAGCCCGCGTTTCGCGCGCCTCCCGCCCCGCGTCAAAACCGCTTCGGCGTTGACGGCGGGCGCCCCGCACTGCTAAATGCGCCGCACGCACCTCCTCCGCCGCCTCTCGGGGGGCGCATCGCGTCAATCTCGTCCGAACCCGGCCCCTCCGCATGGAAACCATCGCCGCACTCAAAGCTGAACTGCTGCCCATCCTCACCGCGCAGTCCGTTCGCCGGGGCGAATTCACCCTTTCCTCGGGCGCGAAGAGCGACCTCTACGTGGACGCCAAGCAAACCACGCTGGACTCCCGCGGGGCGCTGCTGGTCGGCAAGGTCGGCTGGCGGGTGCTCAAGGCTCACGCCGAGTCGCGCGGGTTAACGGTGGACGCCATCGGCGGCCTGACGATGGGCGCGGACCCGATTTCCCTGAGCATCGGCATCGCCTCCCAACTGGACGACCCGGCGCACAAGCTCCAGACGTTCACCGTCCGCAAAACCCCCAAAAAGCACGGGATGACCCGGCTCATCGAAGGCCGGTTCGCCCCGGGGAACTCCGTCGTGGTGGTGGACGACGTGATTACCACCGGCGGCTCCACGCTCCAGGCCATCGAGGGGATCGAGCGGGAGGGCGGCACGGTCGCCTTCGTCCTCGCGCTCGTGGACCGGCAGGAGGGCGGCCGGGCGAACATCGAAGCGCGCGGCTACGAGGTCGTTTCCATCTTCACCCGGGCCGACGTGCTCAAACCCGGCGGGCCGTCCTGAAGCGGTTTCCTTGAAAGGATCGCCTCATGTCCCCGGCTTCGCGACCTTGGGCGCCCGCGGGGTGTCGTCCACCGTGTAACCCCACTCGCCGAGGGTGCGGGGAGCCTTCTTGAAGATGGCGGCCAGCAGCGCGCGCGAGCGGCGCGTCACGTCCAGGATGCCGGGCAGCTTGAGGTTTCGCTGTTCGTAGAGTTGCTCGAGCTTTTTCTCCATCGTCTCGATCTGGTCCTGGAGGTTCACGGCCTCGCCGATGGTGGGACCGACCCCTGCCCACTCCGCGATGGCGTTGAGCGGGGAAGTTTTGCCGTCGGCTTCGTGCTTGGCAAGAACTTTGGCGGCGAGACGGAGCTGTTCGGCGACGTTGGTGGGGATAGGAGTGCGAACGGTCTTGCTTGCCATAGGTTAATCGAGGTTTGCCGCGTGTCGGGACCGGTTGGCACAAGGCAAACAACGAACGTCACGCGTAAAAGGACGTTTGACATGCAACTAAGAGCCTTGTCAACGTAAAAAACGACGTTTGCGACACAGCAAAGGCGCCCAATACGCAAAAAACTACGTTCGTCACACAAAAAACGTCGTATTTCATGTGTCAAACGTCGTTTGACACGCAACAACCGAGCCTGACACGCAGTAAACGCCGTTTACTGCGCGTCAGACGCCCCCGCCAACTCCGACGGCGTCGGCAGTGACGAAGGCGGCGCGGGCGGCGGCGTCGGTCGCGACGCTGGCGGGCAGGCCGGGCGGGGTGACGGGCTGGCCGGCGCGCTCGCGGGCGGCGAGTTCGGCGTTGAGGACGAGGAGGAAGGCCAGCGCGTCGGCCTCCGCGGGCATGGCGTAGGCGACGCGCACGGCGGCGTCGAGTTTGGCGTGGGCGGTGCGCAGGGGGTTGGCCCCGGGGTAGTCGAGGGTGCGGTAGAGGTCGCGCAGGCTCCACTTCATCCGTGCCATGACCTCCCGGCGCAACGCGCGCAGGGCCACGGCGGCGTCGGCAACGGCGCGGGCCTGTTTGGCCGTGGGCGACTGCGGCCAGGGGAAGGTGTCGAAGACGGTGTCGGAGGTGTAACGGAAACGTTCTTCGAGCGTGGAGCAGCGGGCCTTGAACCACTCCCAATGCGGAGTGGATTGCAGGATGCCGAAACTGTAGTCGTCGGCAAAAGGGAAGACGACGAGTTGGACATTTGGATGGATTACCGAGCCGATAAACTCAAAGATTTGCCGTTTCGTGACCATGCAACATGAGACGTAGCGGGGAACGGTTTTAAGCCGTTCCATCAATTCGGGTCGGGGGTAGGAGAGGAGCCACCAACGCTTTAGAAAATTCGCGTGGTGCTGATTGCCGCGTTTCCCCGTGAGTTCTGCATTGCGTTCTTGCTCGGCGGCCAACGCGATTTCTCGAGCCGGCAGAACCTCTTCTTTGATGCGTTGAAAGAGTGGCCCGTATGAACTCGCCTCGAAGACATCGCGGGGATAAAAGTCGATCACATACCGATCTGGCTGTGCCCCGATGTTACTCAGCATCTCATCGCCTATCAGATGTGGAAAAAGGACCTCAGCATATCTGGGATTTTGGTTAATCAACCGTTCAGCCTCGACGCGGGGTAACATGAAACCCGCGTGACCGGGAATTTGGCCTTGAAAACACGCAGCCGCGCGGGCGTTTGTTTCCAGCCGGACGGCGGCTGCGACATCCAAGCCAAGGGAGAGGGAGGAGTTGATGACCGGCTGGTCGAAGGTCTCCCAAGGGCTGTCGGCGCGGTCCCCGCGCTGGGTGCTGAGGTGACGCGAGCCTGCGGGAGCGTCGCCCTTGGTCCAGTTCGCGATGGAAACGTGAACGGCGGCTTCACCGCTCCAAACCTGCGTGGAAACGGCCTCGGTGATGGTGCCGGCGTTGGCCACGATGTAATCCAAGCCGCCCTCGCGGGAATAGTTTTGCCGGATGGTGTTGGTTCCGACGAGGCCGGCGCGTCCGCCGGGAGCAAGTTCATCGTGGGCCTTGCGAAACCAGTAAACGCAGAAGTCTGCGCGCCCGGGAACGCCGGGGAAGGCCTTGCGGACCTTGGCGACGTATTCCGCCCCAAATTCTCCCTGCATCTTGTTCTTCGACTGAAAGGGCGGATTGCCGATGATGACGTCGGCCTTGGGCCACGCGGTAAACAAAGAATCGGCGCAGACGATCTGCTTTTCGAGGTTCGCTAAGGGCAGAGGTTTCTCGAAGACCAACAGGCCGTCGGCGTCCTCCGTTTTCTTGGCCTCCACCAGTTCCAGTTCGCGGGCCAGGGTGAGGGTGACGCGGGCCAGTTCGACGGCGAAGGGCACCTTATCAATGCCGAAGAACTGCGTGAGGGTGACGGCGGAAGCAAGGTTTTCCGCCGGCTCGCCCCGGTCGCGGAGCCGGACGAGGAGTTCGCGCTCCAGGCGTTTCATCTCCCGGTAGGCGACGTAGAGGAAGTTGCCGCTGCCGCAGGCGGGGTCGAGCACGCGGAAGCGGCGGAGTTCGCCGAGCAGGGCGCGTAGGTCGGCGCGGGTGCCCGCGGCAGCGATGCGCTCGCGCCAGGGCCGGGTGATGGTCGGGCCGACGACCTTCTGGATGTCGAACTCGGAGGTGTAGTGAGCGCCGTGGGCGTGGCGTTCGCCCCGGTCCATGCTCTGCTGGAAGAGCGTGCCGAAGATTTCCGGCTTCACGGCGCTCCAATCCTCCTTGGCGGCGCGTTCCAGGGCGTAAAGCTCGGTCTGGCGCAGCTCGACGGGGTCCACGGTGGCGAAGAGGCCGCCGTTGAAGTAGTCCACGCCGGCGAAGCGTCCGCCGGGGGTGAAGCCGGGGGAGTTCATCTCGCGGAAGAGGCCGCCGAGCAGGTCGTAGGAGGTGGGCGGGTCCTTGAGCGCGTCGCCGAGGGCGCGGGTGACGACGTTGTCGGGCAGGAGGCCGAGGTCCTCCGAGACGAGGGCGACGAGGAGTTGGAGGAGGTAGCGCTGGGCGCGCTCGCGGGGGACGCGGCGGCGCTCGGAGACCAGTTCGCGGAACACGCCGGCGAGCAGGTCGGCGGCGTCCTGCGTGACCTTGACGCGGTTGTTGTCGAAGATGGGCTCGCGCCGGTTGGGCCAGAGAAAGCTGAGGGAGGAGGAGCGCGCGGCGAGGTCGCGGACGGGCAGGCGGTCCACGGGGTCAAAGAGCTGGGTGTTGAAGTCGTAAACCCAGAGTTCGTCGAAGTTGCAGAGGATGGCGTAGGGCGGGCGTTTGGGGACGATCTGCGTCCAGTAGTCGAAGAGCTGGTCGTAGTGGCGCTCCAGGGGCTCGCCGCGCTTCTTCATCTCGATGAGCACGCGGTCGGGCCAGAGGAGATCGGCGAACTTCTTGCCGGTCTTGGGCAACCGAGCGGCGGCCTCGTCGCGCAGGAGTTCGAGCTGGGCGCTGCCGGGCCGCTTGGCGATGCGGAACTCCAGGGTGGCGCCGGCCTGCTGTAGCCCCTCGTGCCCGAGGGCGCGGAAGAACCGGTCGAGGAAGAGTTGCGCCTCACCCTTCTCGTCACCCTTGAGCGAGCGGGCGTAGGCGGCGAAGGCGAGGAGGCCGGCGCGGAGTTCGTCGGTGCTAGGCATGGAAAGGCGGACGCCAAGTGGGAGCCGCCCACCAACTCTCACTCCGGGGCTGGACGCAACGCGATTCGGCGGGGGCGGGCGCGTCCGACGGGAGAGGGGAACCCTGGTCACCCTAACGGGATTCGAACCCGTGTTCGCGGCTTGAAAGGCCGCTGTCCTAACCACTGGACGATAGGGTGCGCGGGTCGGAAACCCTCCGCGCGGGAGGGCCGCCAATATGCCTCCGCCCCGGCGGGCGGCAAGGGCAAAAACCTTGCGCCACGGCCCGCGCGCCCGGAAGGTGGCCGTCTTGCCATGCGCCGATGGATTGAAAACCTGGAGGCGTTCGGCATTGACGTCATTTTGGAGCGTCGCTACGGCAAGCGCGCCTCCGCCCTGCGCTGGGTCCTGCGGGCGTTGAGCTGGTTGTTCCGGGGGGTGGTCCAGCTCCGGCTGCGGCTCTACCGGGAGCGGTTCCTGCGGGACCGGCCGTTAGGATGCCTCGTCGTTTGCGTGGGCAACCTCACCGTCGGCGGCACGGGGAAGACGCCGGTGGTCGAGAAGCTCGCCCGCGCCCTCCAGGCCGGCGGGCGGCGGGTGGCCATCCTGTCGCGCGGCTACAAGAGCCGTAAGCCGCCGGCGGGGCGGCAGCTGCGGGCGTGGTGGCGGGGGGAGCGGCAGGATACCCTGGCGGGGGCGCCGCGGATCGTCTCGGACGGGATGGCCGTGCGGCTGGGCTCGCGGGAGGCGGGGGACGAGCCGTTCATGCTGGCGTCCAACCTGCCGGGGATCGTCGTGCTGGTGGACAAGGACCGGGTCAAGGCCGGGCGCTGGGCGGTGGAGCACTTCGGCGCGGACACCCTCGTGCTCGACGACGGCTTGCAATACCTGCCGCTTCGCCACGGGGTGGACCTCGTGCTCGTGGACCGCACGGCGCCCTTCGGCAACGAGTTCCTGCTGCCCCGGGGGACGTTGCGCGAGCCGCCGGGGAACCTCCGCCGGGCGGCCTACATCGTCCTGACCAAGTGCACGGGCGCGCCGGGGGAGAACGACGAGCTCATCGCCCGGATGCGCCGGTTCAACCGCACGGCGCCGATCATTGAGTGCGCCCACCGGCCGCAGTTCCTGCGGGAGGTTTACGGCGGGCGAGGGCGGGTGCGGCTGGGGGAGCTGGCCGGGCGGTTTGTCGGGGCGTTCAGCGCCATCGCTTCGCCGGAAAGTTTCGAGGACGGGCTGCGCCGGCTGGGGGCAACGGTGGAGTTGAGCCGGCGGTTCATCGACCACCACCGGTTCCGCGAGGAGGAGATCCGCGCCTTCGCGGCGCGCTGCCGGCGGCGGGACGTGGAGTGGATCGTCACGACGGAAAAGGACGCGGTGCGCTTCCCCAAACGGCTCACGCCGGGGCTGGAGGTGCCGGTGTATTTCCTGCGGGTGGAAATTGAAATCCTCTCCGGGCACGACGCCTGGGCGGACTGCATCAGGCGCATCTGCCGCCCGCCGGGTCTGCTGCGACCGCGGGAGGAGGCGGCGATCCTGGCGGCGGTGGGTTGAGGGGGAGCTGGACAGGTGCCTCACGCCGAGGCCGCGGAGGTCGCAGAGGAGGAGAGGAAGAAGGGGTGGGAAGTGGAAGCAGGAGATCGGACCCGGACAGTCCCCTTTTTTCCCACCAAACCTCTTCTCCTCCCCCCGCCTGACCTTTGCGGCCTCGGCGTGGAGGCACCCGTTCGGCTCCCGCTACGCCGAAAAGCTCTCCCCGCACGAGCAGTGCGCCACCGCGTTGGGGTTGGTCACCTTGAAGCCGCCCTTTTGCAGGTCGTCGGAGAAATCCAACAGGGAGCCGCTGACGAACAGGGCGCTCTTGGGGTCCACGACCACGCGCACGCCGGCGCTCTCGACCAGGATGTCCCGGTTGGCCGGGCCGTCGGTCAGGTCCATCCGGTATTGCAAGCCGGAGCAGCCGCCGCCGATGACGGCCACGCGCAGGGCGCCCTGGGGCCGGCCTTGGCGCTCCAGGAGCGAGCGGAGCTTTCGGCTGGCCGGGTCGGAAACCTTGACCAGCTTTTCGTTACCGATCTTGTAATTAACGGGAGGGGTCATTTGATTTTCCGGGAACGGTCGCGCGTCGGAAACAGTAGTCGAAGAACACCTCGAACTCCACCCGGCCCAGCCCGACGACCTCGGCCGCCAGCTCCTCGGCGCCAAAGCGCAGTTGCTCGGCCAGGTGGACGAGCAGGAACGGGTCCCAGCCCATCTGCCGGCCCATGTTGGGGGAAACGTCCGCCGCACGGGCCTGCATCTCGGCGAAGGGGGGCTGCTCGCCCGCGCGCCGCAGCCAGTAGCGGGCGTTCTCGAAGTCGCGCTCGCGCCGGTGGATCATGCCGTGCCAGTAGGCCGCCACGTCGCCAGGGGTTTCCTGCACGAGCCGGTGCGCGTCGTCCAGGGCGTTGCAGTGGTAGAACAGCCCGGCGCGCACCAGGGGCACGAAGCCCGGGTCCCCGGCCGACGGGGCGGTGAAGAGCGCTTCGTCCGGGGTTTCCCGCAGGCGGATGACCCGCTCGTAGCTCACGGGTTCCGTCGGGAAGGGGAGGGTGAGCGGCTCCTCGTGGATGAGCAGGCGTTCGATGGCGTCGGGGTAGCGGTGGCGCATGGGGGGTGGGGAGTGGCGGGGTGGAAAAGAGAGAGCAGAAAGGTTGCCCGATTCTCTGTTTTCTCCTCTCAATTTTCCTCGGCTACGCCTTTCGACGCCTGCTCCGCCCGGCACGTTTCCAGCTAAGAGGAGAACCCATATGCAATTCCTCCAAACCTGGAAACGCCCCTTCGTTTGCGCCTTGGGCAGCGCCGGGGCGGGTGCCGTGCTGCTCGCCGCCCTCTCCCATCGGCCCGCTTCCACCCCGGCCGCGGCGGCGGCGGCGGTCCGTCCGAGCGGTCCGGCGGCCACCATCCCGGGGGCCGTCGTCAACCAGGAACGGGTGGAGGTCTCATTGGGGGATGCCCTCGGCCGCCACTGGGTCGAAACGGGCTACCGCGGTAACGGGCGCGACGAACTCCGCGCCACGTTGGTTAACCGTTCCGGCCGACCGTTGCGCGTGCTGTTCCCGGCCGGGTTGGTGTTCGAGAGTCCCGACCTGGCCGCGCAAGTCGTCCTGCCCCGCGACGCCACGGTGGAACTCCCCGCCGGCGAGGCGCCCCGCCTGACCGCGCGGCTCCTCACGGCGGCTACGCGCACCAACAACCGGCTGGCGGACGCCCCCTTCGCGCTTTCGGAAGCGACCCTGCCCGCCCTGGAACCGCTGCTCGCGGAAGTCCGCCGCTGGCCGGAAGCGGCGCGGGAGACGGTCGCCACGGCCGTGCTGCTCGTCGCGGAGAACCCGCCCCTGGGCGCCTTCGCCCGCTTCGGCCTGCTGACCGGCGAGCCGCCGACCGGCCGTTACCCGGACAGCTACAAGGTGGCCACGGCGGACCTGCTCGCCGCCCTGTCCCTGGCGCGGGAGGCCGGGATCCCGCGCGCCGGCCTGACCGCCGCGGGGGAGCCGCAGCTCCGCATCGAGGCCATGATTGACCCGCTGGCCCACGCGGCGGCCCTGCGCTTCTGGAACCTGGCACCCGAAAAGGAGTGGACCTACTGGAAGGACGAACTCCTCCACGGCGACGCTTCCACCCGGCACTACGCTCTTTACGGCATTGGCCGTTACTTCCCCGAGGTGGCTCTGCAAATGCTCCCCGACTGGGCGCGGGACCGGCGCGTGAACGCCTTGTTCCGCCAGTCCGCCATCCAGGCCCTGGCCGAAACGCGCCGGCCGGAAGCCATCTCCGTCCTCCAGCAACTCGCCCACGACCTCGGTCCGAACACGGAACTCGGCCTGTCGGCCCGCCGGGCGACGATGTATCTGGAAAACCGCCGCGAGGGCGTGAGCGACGCCACCGCGGTCGCGGGTCTGACCTTCCGCGCGGACGGGGCGCAGGTGCGGTGAGGGGAAAATGGAAGATTGAAAGAGGGGAGAAGGGAGACGGCGAAACCGGGGAGCGGGCGACCGGGCTCGGCCTTTTCCGGTCTCCCCTCTTCCTGCTCCCCTCTTTCAGTCTTTGCCCATTCAGGCTCCCGCCGGCTGCAAGGGGCTGGCGATCAGCTTCTCGAACTCCTCCGCCGCCGCCTTCACGGTCTCCGCCGGGCCGGTCATCTTGATGAACACGTCACCCTGCGGGCTCTCGAAGATCGCGCCGAACAGGCCGTAGTCGGTCAGCGGCGTGGTCGGCCCGCCGGGCATCCCGCTGGAGAACGTGCCGTGGTCCACGCGCACGCGGGTGATCTTGGTGCCGCTGACCGTGGCGCTTTCCAGCACGGGCTTGATCACCTCGGCCTTCTCCTGGAACTGCCCCAGCCAGCGGCCGATGTTCTGGTCCACCCCGCCGCCCTGACCGGGGCCGAAGTGGAAAAACGTCACGTCCGCCGCGGCCCGCTCGGGGTGGGCCGGGTCGGCGAAGCGCAAATGCGCCTTACGCATGGTGGAGTTCACCGGGACCCACGCGAACGCCGACGGCCGGCGGAAGGTGAACGCGCCGACCGTGAACGTGGACGGGTCGGCGGCGTGGAGAAAGGGTGCGGGTTGAAGGATGAAGGGTGCAAGGAACAGGCAGAGGGCAAGGCGAAACGTCTTCATGGCCGGCAACATAATCGTCCTCCTCCCCGCCTTCATCCTTTTCCCTTCAACTCCAGCGTCGCCGACACCGGCCGGTGGTCGCTGCACTCGGGGCCGGTGGGCTCGACGCTGGCACCGAGCAACCGGGTGGCGGCGTGGTCAAAGGGTCGGAAGAAGACGTGGTCGAACGTCGCGTCCGGGTAACGGCCCCCGCCGGGCAGGCTGACGCGCTCGGTCGGGGGCGTGCCCTGGAACGCCCACGGGTGTCCATCCCGGAGAAGTTCGCGCAGGGAGCCCGCGGAGGCGATAGGCGGGGCGTGGAGGGAGGTGTTCAGATCGCCGCCGAGGACGACCGTGACGGCGCCCATCTTCGCGTAGGCCGCCGCCATCGCCCGAGCGTGGACGACCAGTTGGCGGACGCTCTCGTCACGCATGGCCGCGTTGGTCGCCGCGCCGCCGGGTTCGTCCAGACGGTTGCTCTTCAGGTGCATCCCATAAACCAGGAGCACCTGTCCGGGTGCGGGCTGGTAGGCGGCGAAGGCGAAGCCCCGGCGGGGCCGCGTCCCGTCGGCGGCGGGGTGCCAGCTTTCCCACCAACCGTTGACCAGCGGCAGGCGGCTGGCGAGCACGGTCTGCTGCCGGGTCGGCTCGCCGGAGTCGCGTCCGTAGCCCGTGACCACGTCCGCGCGGTAGCCGCCGGGCAGCCCGTCGGTGAGCAGACGGGCGGCGTCGGCATCGGCGACCTCCTCCAGGCCGAGCACGTCCGGGTCCAGCCGTTGGACGATGGGCGCGACGGCTGCGACGTGCCGCGCGCGGGCAATGTCCTTCGCGTCCGGGTGCCGGCCGGGGAACCATTGGACGTTCCAGAAGGTGAACTTTACCCGGGTAACGGCGGGAACGGACTGGGCGCGGACCCCCGGGGCAAAGGTGAACAGCGCCAGCAGGAGCAGCGCGGCGGGGGCCGGGGTAAACCTGAACATCAGCGACATTGCGACCGGCCGGCCCAGCGTCAAACGGTTCCTGTCACCTCGGATGTTAGATCACGACAGTGGAACGCGGGACCGGGCTTCATCGTTCCGCGCGGGGCGCGGTCAGCCTTCAATCTCGAACCCACCCTCCTCCATCTTCTTGAGCACGTCGCTCATGTCGTCTACCTCCTCCCACACGTCGCGGGAGACGAAGATCGGCGCGCTGGCCTGGAGGGCGA
>CAXTFX010000029.1:0-17845 GCA_964243185.1 uncultured Chthoniobacterales bacterium | reverse complement strand
TGGTAGGTTCATGGGTAATGGGTTTGGTGGATGTGGTTTATCGGGTTGGACTGAAAGGATCAACGGAAGGTGGGTGGGGGGCGGTTCACGCCGGTGTCGGCGGCGGCCCGACCGGCTTCATGCCGACCTCCGCGAAGAGGGCCGCCATGCGCTGGCGGCCCACGTCGGCCATCGGCAGGCCCGGGGGCGGCAGCGTGCGCGTCTTCGCCGGGACGCCGAGTTCGGTGACGACGCGCTCGAAGCCGGCGGGGACGTAGAGGTTCAGGAGCCGCGCGGTCTCGCTCTCGACGCGGAAGGAGTGAACCGTGCCGCGCGGGATTGTGACGAAGCCGCCGGCCGCCACGCGGAGGGTTTGCCCGTCCACCGTGAAGGTGACACCGCCCTCCAGGACGTAGATGGCCTCGTCCTGCGCGTGGGTGTGCGGCGGCGGGCCGCTGTCGCGCGGGCAGAGTTCCTCCAGCAGCGCAAACTGGCCGGCGGTCTGCGCGCCGGTGGCCAGCAGGAGCCAGAGGATGTCCACCTGCCAGAAGGCCGGGGCGTCCTCGCGGCTGGTGTGGTGGGAGACGGCGGCGCTCATCACGCCTTGGCCGCCTCCTGGTTGTTGGAGAGCATGGAGTAGAACGGCAGGTGCTGGTGGAAGGTGTCCAGCGTGCCCGCCGCGGTGGGCCGGCGCCAGTCGCTCAGCAGGTCGGCGGCGACGGCGGCCCAGTTGACCACGATGCAGCCGGCCTGGACCATGCGCATGGAGGCGGTCAGCTCGCTCATCAGGTCCCAGCAGCCCGAGGCGTCATAGACGCAGTAAACGTCGTAGCCCGCGGCCACGGCGGAGAGCGCGGGGAACATCAGGCAGATGTCCGAGGTGACGCCGGCCATGATGAGCTTTTTGCGCCCGGTTTTCTCCACGGCTTCGACGAAGCGCGGGTCCTCCCAGGCGTTGATCATCCCCGGCCGGGCGATGAAGGGCGCGTCGGGGAACATGGCCCGCAGCTCGGGCATGAACGGGCCGTTCGGCCCCTGAGCGTTGGAGGCGGTCAGCACGACAGGCAGGCCGTGGGTCTTGCCGGTTTCGGCCAGGGCGAGCACGTTGGAGCGGAACTGGTCGAGGCGAATGTCCTGCACGCCGAGCATGGTGCCGGTCTGGTGGTCAATGAGGAGCAGGGCGGCGTTGTCGGCCGTCAGGCGTTCGAGGAAGCGGTTGGGGTTAGACGTGGGCATTGGGGAGCAGGCGGGATGGGGTCAAGGCGATGTGCTGGCCGATTGGCCGTCGTCACCCGCTGAGTCTAAAGGGCTGGTAGCCCCGTCCGCCACGCGGCGTCCGAGGGGTTTATTTCTCCCGGGGCTGGGGGAGAAGAGGCTCCCCCGTTTGGGGGAAGCTGGCAGGCGTCCAGCGCGCGGCAGAGCGCGGCCGGGTCGGCGGGCCGGTTTCAGAAGGAGACGTGCCGGCGGCGGCGGGCTGATCCCGAGGGCTTCCACCGTGGCGATAGCCTGCTGGTCGAGGGTGAAAGGCAGGGGCGTGCTGCCGGCCGGGTAGCGCCCCCGCCGGCGCAGGAGCGCCTCGCCCGCGCCGGGGGCGGAGATGGGAGCGTCCTTGATGGATAGATTTATGTGACCAGGGAAGATTGTTCCGAAGTTGCAGGTCAACGGCTAATAACGAGGTGATTATCCCCTCAGAACAGATGTGAGGAGACTAATGCGTAGAGGGTGTGGTGAGAGCAAAACTCCCGCCCTTCAAGGCACCTAAATACACGGTCAAAGATTTTCACGGGCAGTTCCCCGATGATGCTGCCTGCTTGGCGCACGTCTTCCGCCAACGTTTTCCAAGCGGGCTGACGTGCGAGCGTTGCCAGCGGGCGGATAAGTTCACGCCCATCGCCGGCCGCCGTGCCTACTCCTGCGTCTGCGGATTCCAGGTTTACCCGGCTGCCGGCACCGTCTTTCACAAGAGCACGACGCCCTTGAAGACTTGGTTCCACGCCCTCTACCTGATGACGGCCAGCAAGAACGGAGTCGCCGCCCTCGAACTTCAGCGCCACATCGGCGTCACCTACAAGTGCCCGTGGCGCATGATGCACCAGCTTCGCAAGCTGATGGCCGAAACCCTGCCCGCCATGACGGGCACCGTTGAAGTGGACGAAACCTTCATCGGCGGCTACCACCCCGGTGTCAAAGGGCGCGGGGCCAAGGGCAAGACCGTCGTGGTTGGCGTCGTGGAGCGCAGGGGCAACGTCGCCGCGACCGTCGTGACCAAGCCCGACAGCGCCACCATCCTGCCGCTGATCGTCAACCAAGTCGCCCCGGCCACCAAGGTCGTCACCGATGAATACGGCGGCTACGCCAACGTGGCCCGCGCCGGCTTTACCCACGAAAAGGTTCACCACGGCAAGGAGGAGTATGTGCGGGGTAACGTTCATACTAACACGATTGAGGGCTATTGGAGCCAGATGAATCGTTCGATTGATGGCACCCACCACCACGTTTCCCGCCGGCACTTGCAGAAGTATTCCGATGAGTTCGCCTTCCGCTACAACCGGCGGCGCTCGCCCCGGCATATGTTCCATTGCCTCGTCGGTCAACTTGCGGGCGCGGCTGACACGCGGCGGTGAGCGCGGCGAAGAAGGCGGCTGGGGCGCGGTGGGATTTCATGGCTTCAGAGGTGACAGGAATTAAAGAAGGGGTTAAGCAGCCCACGGTAAAAATCTGACGTGCATGAACCCCGACCCGCCGACCCCTCCGACAGATGTGTATGTGACGTTCGCTGGAATATTTGACGAGCAGGTTGCCCGGCAGTTTTTCCAAGAATGTGCGGGTGCTATAAATGCGAAGATCAAACGTATTCACTTCCTCATTCATTCACCGGGAGGCGTAGTCGGGGTTGGAGTAACCCTCTACAACTATCTTCGCAATCTTCCCATAGAAATCGTCACCTACAACGCCGGTTCGGTTGAGTCTATAGGAACGGTTGTGTTCTTGGCCGGCGGCAAACGGTTCGCGTCCAAACACGCCAGCTTCATTATTCACAAGACTGTGACCCCGCTGCAAGCTCCCTACACTGCCGATATGCTGCAATCCCGGATGGACTCCGTGAATGACAGCGACTCCAAAGTGGAAGCCATCTTGAAAGCACACGTCAATATCCCGGATGATAAATGGGAGGTCCATAGTAAGAGAGATTTGGTAATTACGGCCCAGGAGGCGTTGAGCTTTGGATTAATTCACGAAATCGCCGACTTCGCGCCGCCGGCTGGCAGTCTTTTAAGGAATATCAATCTATAGTAGGGTTTACCTGTTCTGAGAGGCTGTCATGCACTTTGGCGGGGTTGTAAGCTGGGGGGATGGAAGCCCCGCGTCGAGCCTACCCCAGCGATGTTTCTGATGAGGAGTGGGCGTTTGCCGCGCCTTATCTGACCTTGATGAAGGAGGACGCGCCCCAGCGAGAACACTCCTTGCGGCAGGTGTTTAACGCCCTGCGCTGGATCACACGCACGGGGGCGCAGTGGCGGTTCTTGCCTCACGATCTGCCGCCTTGGGCCGCCGTCAACCAGCAGGCCCAACGCTGGCTGCGGGCCGGGGCCTTCGAGGCGATGGCGGCGAACCTACGCGCGATCTTGCGATTGGTCGCCGGCCGCGAGGAACAGCCCACGGCCGTGATCCTGGACAGCCGCACCTTGCAGAGCACGCCGGAGAGCGGGGCCCGCGCGGGCTTTGACGGCCACAAGCGGCGCAAGGGCTCCAAGGTGCACGCGGCCGTGGACACGTTGGGCCACCTGCTTGCCTTGCGGGTCACGGCCGCCAACGAGCAGGACCGCGCGCAGGTGGCGGCGCTAATCCGAACCGTGCAGGAAGAAACCGGCCATGCCGTGCAACTCGCTTACGTGGACCAGGGTTACACGGGGGCCGAGTCTGCCCAGGACGCCCACGAGCAGGGCATCCACTTGGAGATCGTCAAGCTGCCGGCCGCCCGGCGTGGTTTCGTGTTGTTGCCCCGGCGCTGGGTGGTCGAGCGCTCCTTCGCCTGGACCACCAGGTTCCGCCGCTTGGCCCGCGACTTCGAACGCCTGCCCACCACCCTGGTCGGCCTGCACTACCTCGCCTTCGTCTGCCTCATGCTCCGCCAACTCGATGGCCTGCTCCAAAGTGCATGACAGCCTCTAATCAGTTCGGTGTGCTCGACTGGCCGGAATGCTTCAGCGGCTCCAATCCTATCAAATATGTAGTTGGCCAATCGCCTAAAAACTAGTATTTTCTTTCGGAAAAGGTAATACACGATGGCACGACCACCCAAGTTCGAGCGAGAGCAACTGGTTGAGCGCGCCGTGGAGGTGTTTCGGGCGCGTGGCTACGAGGCAACGAGCATGCCTGATCTGACGAGCGCGATGGGCATTTTGTCGGGCAGCCTCTACAACACGTTTGGAGACAAACGCTCGTTGTTTCTGGAAGCCCTGCAATGCTATCAACAACGGGTGGACACGGCGCTTCTAGAGGTGCTGCACGAAGGCGGAACGGGCAAAGCAGCCCTTTCGCACTTCTTCGAGACCATCGCCGACACGCTGGCGAGTGACGCTGGACGGCGCGGTTGCCTGTTGTCGAACACCGCGCTCGAATGCACCGACCTGAGCGACCCGGCGCTGGAAATCGTGGAGCACCATCGAGCCGCGATGGAAAAGGCGCTCGCCGCAGTCTTGGTGGAAGCGCAAGGGGCGGGCGAAATGCGCGCGTGCTCAACGGAGCAGACGCGCGTCATGGCGCAGACCCTCGTGAACGCCATGCAGGGCTTGCGCCTCACCGCCAAAACCGTGCGCGACCCGAAGGCGCTGCGTCAAATCGCGGCCGCTTCGCTGGCCATTGTGAACTGAGCCGCGTCAAGAGCAAAAGTTTCTCTTGCGCTCACGACTGGCTTACCGTAGTTTTTGGTTGACCAGCCAAAAATGGCGGTCAACTCACAGAAAAACACCTATGCAGATTTTACATTTGGACAGTTCGCCTTTGGGTGAATACAGCGAAACACGCAAGCTGTCGCGCGCGGTGGTCGAAAAGCTGAAGCGTGCGCATCCCGGTGCGGGCGTGGTTTACCGCGATTTGATGGCGCAGCCGCCCTCATTTGTGGACGCGGCGTGGGTTCTTGGGTCGTTTGGGCTCCCTGGTGGCGACAGCGATGAGGCGAAAGCCGCCATCGCCGAATCAGACGTGCTGGTGGATGAGCTGCTCGCGTCGGACATCCTCGTCATCGGTGTGACGATGTATAACTTTTCAATCCCTGCCGTATTGAAGGCGTGGATCGACCAAGTCGTGCGCCCTGTGCGCACCTTCGCCCCCCCGCCTGTTTATAAAGGGCTAGCGACCGGCAAGCGCGCGATTTTTGCGATTGCTGCCGCTGGGGGCGGCTACGGTGAAGGTGGCCCGAATCAGGCTTCCAACCACGAAGACCCCTATCTACGCACGATCTTCGGCTTCATTGGCATTGTAGACGTGCAGTTCGTCCATTTCTACAACACGATCAACGAACGCCGCGAACAAGGCGAGCAGACCGCGCAGCAGGAAGTGCAGGCCTTGGCGGTATAAAGAGGGGGAAAACATGACACTGCAAAACAAAACCGCGCTCGTGACGGGCGCCAGTCGAGGCATCGGGCGTGGCATCGCGCTCAAATTGGCGCAAAACGGCGCATTCGTGTTCGTCAACTATGTGCGCGACGAAAGCGCGGCGCAGGAAGTTGTGGCTCTGATCAAGCAAAACGGTGGGCGGGCGCAAGCGGTGCGGGCGGACGTGTCCGACCTGGCGCAGCACGAGGCGCTCTTTGCGCCCGTTGGCTCGCTCGACATCCTGGTCAACAACGCTGGGACGGCACGGATGAGCGCCTTCGATGAAGCGACCCCTGAGGACTTCGACCTGCTGTTCAACCTTAACGTGCGCGGCCTGTTCTTCGCCACGCAGCGCGCGCTGCGGCAGATGAACGAGAGAGGGCGCATCATCAACATTTCGAGCGTGGCTTCGCGCGGAGGTGCAGGCTTTGACGCTTACGCGGCCACCAAAGGCGCGCTCAACACCTTGACTTTTGGCTGGGCGAAGTCGGTGGGCGGGCGCGGCATCACCGTCAACGCCGTCAGTCCCGGCGGCGTGGAAACCGACTTGGTGCGCGATGGAATACCGCTCGAAATCCAGGAGCACATCGCTAACTCCAGCGTGTTCAAGCGCCTAGGTCAGCCCGACGACATCGCCGGCGTGGTGGCGTTTCTGGCCTCGGATGAGGCGCGCTGGATCACGGGCCGCGAAATCGTCGTGGATGGCGGCTCGATATAGATGGGGCATCGTCCTGAGCATTGACGAAAGAAGGGACAACATGATTTTACAAGGCAAAACACCTATCGTGACCGGCGCTACGTAGGGCATTGGCCACGCGGCGGCCCTCGAACTGGTGCGTCAGGGCGCAAACGTCGTGGTGTCGGGGCGGCGCGTCGAAGAAGGCGAGGTCACGCTGTCAGGTCGCCGCCCTGGCGGCGGCCGTGCAGGAAGCCACCAGCCAGAACGTGCAACTCGGCTTACGTGGACCAAGGTTACACCGGTGTCGAGGCCGCCCAGGACGCCCACGTCATCTCCCTGGAGGTGGTCAAGCTGCCCCAGACCCGCCAGGGCTTCGTGCTCTTGCCCCGGCGCTGGGTGGTGGAGAGAACCTTCACCTGGGCCGCTAGGTTCCGGCGGCTAGCGCGTGACTTCGAGCGGCTGCCGACCACCCTCGCTGGTTTACATTATCTCGCCTTCATCTCTCTCACGCTCCGCCAACTCGACGGGCTCATGCAAAGTGCATGACAGGCTCTGAGGGGATAATCACCAATAACGAGGGGTTCCCAGCCGTTAGATCTGGCGTCAGGGCGGCTTTGCCTAGCCCGTGCGGGCAGGAGAGAGAGGACGCGGACCCGGTGATAGCCTCCCGGCGTGGTCAATCCCGGCTGGGCGTGGCGGCTTCCGCGGCCAGCTCGACGGCTACGGCGTCCGCCCCGCCCGCGATGAGGAAGGCTAGGACGGGCGATGGCTCGACCGCGCGCATCCGCGTGACTAGCTCGGCCCGGGCGGCGTCGGTCAGGTGCGGCCGGCCGGCCGCCAGTTCGCGGACGGCTTCGCGGTAGGCGTTCAGGTAGGCGAGTTGCGGGCCAATGGCGGCGGCCGTTATCAGCCCGCCGTGGCCGGCCATGAACACCGCCCCGGGACCGGTCTCCCGCCCGAGCCGCTCGACGGCTGCCATGTAAGCCGCCGAGCGACCCTGGTGAAGGGCTAGGTGGGTGCGGTGCATGAGCAGGTCCCCGCTGAAGACCAGCCCCGGCAGGGCCGGGCTGGTCCAGACGCTGTCGGCCGGCGACTCGGCCTCCCCGTAGTCGGTTACCACGAAGGGCACGCCGTCAATCACCGTGGGCCGGCCGGGACTAACCAGGGTGTTGGGAAAGGGCGGCCGCTCCTCCGTCTCGCCCGCGCCGAAGTATCCGCTCACGATGGGTCGCATCGCCCCGGCCGTGGCCCGGACCGCCTCGGCGACGGCGGGGGTGGCATGAATGGGGACCTCCCGGCCGGCCAGCAGCTCGGTCAGACCGTAGTAGTGGTCGGGGTGGGCGTGGGTGAGGAGCACCGCGAGCAGCGGCCGGTCGAGTTCGTCGAGCCAGCAGCGGGCCGCCGTCCCGTCCGAGCGCCGGAGCGGCCCGTCCACGAGGACCAAGCCGTTGGGCGTCTCGACGGCGAAGAGGTTGCGGGAGGCACCCGGCGGCGGGGCGGTCCACGTCCGCACGTTGACCGCGGGAACGGGTTCAGGCTGGGAATCGGGCGTGATCATTCGGCTTTCCCCAATTGGAGGGCAGGTAATTGGCTCCGGGCGGCGGGGACGGTCCCGATTTGGCGTGGCTGTCACTGCTCCAGAGCTGCCAGCACCTTGTCGGCGGAGAGCGCGCCGGCGGCGGCCGACAGGGGCCGGACGGCAATCTGCCCGCCGGGCTTGCCGAGGGTGAGCAGCGCGTGCGGGCCGGGGGTAAGGATGAGCCGGACGACCTCCTCGCCCACCTCCCGGGCCGTCAGGGCGTCGGCGGGCAGCTCCTGCCTGGAGCGGGAGCGCACCCACTCCTCGATGAGCAGGCCGACGATGCGCGGCGAGTCGGCCGTGGCCTCCGCGATCAGCGAGCGAGTCAAGGCCAACTGCGCTGCCGTCGAGACGCCCAGGGCCGACAGTCCCGGGATGGCCAGGACGGCGGCCAGCCCGTTGATCTGCACCAGGCTGGTGGCCGGGCCGTGGAGCAGCGGCAGGAGGGTTTGGGCCAGATGGAGGTGTGGGAAGAGCCGCTGCTCCAAGCCCTCCCGGAAAGCCGCCGGGGGCACCTCCACCACGGGCGGCCCCTGCCAGAACCCGCCGAGGCTGGCGACCACGGCCCGCAGGGGACCGGCCGCTTCAGCCGCGGCGCGCAGCCTCGCCCGGCCAGCCTCCGTGCCGAGGTCTGTTTCCAGCGTCTCCAGGCGACCGGCCCCGGCGTCGCCCACGGCCGAGCGCAACGCCGCCAGCTTCCCGGCCGAGCGCGAGGGCACCAGCACCGAGGCGCCCCGCGCCAGCAGGGCGGCGACGATTCCCTCGCCGACCTCACCGGCACCCCCGGCGACGACGACGGACTGGTTGGCCAACGTGGCGGCAGACGCTTGGGAGCCGGCCCGGGTGGCGCTGGCGGAGGGATCGGTGGGCGGAGTCATGGCCGAAAGGATGATGGTCATCATTTCACGGCGCAAGCGCAAAGATGATGAACGTCATTCCACGTTCAAGGTCGGGGGTTCAAGGTTCCCCCCGGAGCCGCGACTCCCGTCCGGCCCGGCGAGGTGCGTGCGGCCTCGCGCCGTGGTAGGATGTCGGCGCTCATCCCAAGCACCCCGCTCCCTTCGCGTCCTGCCCTGGCTCATGCGCTACCCCAAAGAACACGCCTCCCGGACGCGTCGGCGCATCGTCGAGGCCGCCGGTCGTGAGTTGCGCGCGCGGGGTATCGACGCGGTTGGGGTGGCCGAGCTGATGGGTGCCGCCGGCCTGACCCACGGCGGCTTCTACCGTCACTTCGCCTCCAAGGCCGACCTGGTGGGCGAGGCGTGCGCCGCCGGGGTGGAGGAGATGCTGGCCCGGGTGCGCACTCTTCAGATCGAGCACGGCGCCGACGCGAACACCGAGTTGGCGCGCACCTACCTCTCACCGGAACACCGCGATGACTTGGCCGGGGGCTGCGCCGTGGCGGCCCTGGCCGGCGAGATGGGCCGGCAGGACGAGCCGACGCGCGCCCGCTTCACCGCAGGGCTACGCGCCGTCGTGACGGCACTATCGGCGGCCGCCCCAGCGTCGCCGCCGGCCGGAGGGGACGAGGACGACGCCGTCCGGGGCTCGCCCCCCGCTCCCGCCGGGCCCGCGGCCGAGGCACTGACGCTTCTGGCCTCCCTGGTCGGCGGGATGATCCTTGCCCGCGCTGTCAACGACCCGGCGCTCTCGGAAGCCATCCTTTCCGCGGTGCGCACCCGAGAGGCGAACGCCCGGTAAAGGGGCTGACCCCACGTGATTCGCACATTAAGGTGAGCAGATTGAATCACACGGGCGACGGGCGGGCGGATCACGCCGCATCGCGGTTTTCCAGACCGCCACGACGGCCGAGGCCGCGCAGGATTACCGTGCTGGCTACGGCGTAGCCGCCGGCCCCCAGCAGGATGGCCAGGCGCATCCCGATGATGTCGGCCAGCACAGAAACCCCCAGGCCCGCGAAGGGCATCAGCCCGAAGAAGCTCAGCCCCGTCAACGCCGACACCCGGCCGCGCAGGTGGTCCGGCGCGCGCTCCTGGATGACGGTGTTGGCCAGCCCGAAGCTCAGGGAGATCCCCAGCGACATAAACGTCATGCAGCCGGCCGCCACCCAGAAGTTCGACCCCAACGCGAAGCCGGCCGTGGCCAGGGCCGTCCCCCCGACGGCCAGCGCCAGGCAGCCTACCCGTTGCGCCGTTGGGATAGACAGCAGGAGGACCGCCCCGAGCATCGCGCCGATGCCGGACGCCGACATCAGGTAGCCGAGCTGGTCCGCGCCCGCGTGGAGCACCTCCCTCACGTAAAGGGGCATCATCACGATGAGAACGGGAGCGATGCAAATCGTCGAGGCTGCCAGCAGCCCGATCATGGACATGGTCGCCCGGTCCCCGCGCACGTAGGCGATGCCGTCTTTCATGCCGCCGGCCCGTTTCTCCTCCTCCTCGACGCTGCCGATCCGGCGTGGGGTCAGCGTGAGGATGGCGGCCACCAGCGCCAGGAAGGACAGGGCGTTGACGAAGAACGCGGTCGCCGCGCCAGTCCGGGCGATGAGCAGGCCAGCCGCGGCCGGCCCGAGGAAGCGGGTGGCGTGAAACAGCGCCCGGTCCACGGCGATGGCCATGCCGATGGAGTCCTGGTCCACCAGTTCCGGCACGAGGGCGCTGTCGGCGGGCACCTCGAAGGCGGCCACGACCCCCAGCAGCGCGGCGATGGCGGCAACGTGCCAGATGGCGACCTGATGCGCGACGACCAGCACCCCCATCACGAGGGCGAGCGTAATCTGGACGAACTGGCTCCACAGCAGGACGCGTCGCTTGTCGTAACGGTCCGCGACCGAGCCGCCGGCGAAGGTTAGCAGCAGCATCGGCAGCCCGCTGGCCAGGTTGATCAGGCCGAGGACGGAAGCCCGGTCGGTGAGTTGCGCGACGACGAACCCCTGGGCGGCGACCTGCATCCAGGTGCCCGTCAGGGAGACGGCCGTGCCGGCCATGTAGCGGGCAAACGGCGGGTGGGCGCGCAACACGCGCGCCGTGCGCGTGAAGAACGGTCCGGCGGCGGGGGGAGCTGCACCGACCTTCGCCTCCAGGATAGCGTCTGACATAATGAGGCCGCGAAAGGCAGGGTGAGCACGGGTTGGCTGACACCCCGAGGGAGCGGGGTGGCCACGGCCGAACTAAAATTGATCCCTGGCTTCAGCCCGGGGGTCATCCGTCGGCGAGGCGCGCCACCGTGTCGCGGATCTCGGTGCGCGCCGCGGCGAGGGCCTCGCCCCAGAGTTCCCCGTCGCCCGTGTTGTTGCCGTGGATGAAGGTGATGTCCCTGACGCCGATGTAGCCGAAGATGGCCCGCAGATACGGGTCCTGGAAGTTGATGGCCTCGGCCGCCTCGCCCGGCCCGTAGCCCGCGAAGCCCCGGGCCGTGAGCACGACCATCTTCTTGCCCTGGAGGTTGCCCTTCGGCCCGGTGGGCTCGAAGAGCACGGTGTGACCGGGGCGCACGATCTGGTCGATGTAGGCTTTGAAGGGCGCCGGCCCGTCGAAGTTATACATGGGCACGCCGAAGACGTAGAGGTCGGCCGCCTGCAACTCGGCCACCAGGGTGTCGGACACGGCGATGGCCGTCCGCTGCTCGGGGGTGTATTGGTCGGGAGTGGCATAGACGGCCCCGATCCAGGCTTCGCTGACCGGCGGCACCGGCTCGTGGCCCAGGTCGCGGTAGGTCACGGTGTTGCCGGGATGAGCCGCCTTCCAGGCGGCGACGAACTCGGCCGAGAGCTGGCGGGAGTGGGAGCGTTGCCCGCGGGGGCTGGCGTCGAGGTGCAGGAGGTGGGGCATAGCGGTGGGTTGCTTGGGTTGGTTGGCGGGTGGTGGAACGAAAACTCTTTAGGTCCGGGTGACGGAGGCGCCGCCGTCCACGACGAGGGCGCTGCCCGTGGTGAAGGAGGCGGCGTCGGAGGCGAGGTAGAGGGCTGATCGGGCGATCTCCTCCGGGCTGGCCACCCGCTTGAGGGCGTGGATGCCGGCGAGAAAGCCGACCATCTCGGGGGTGTGGGCAAACTCCCGGTAGGAGGGCGTGTCCACCGAGCCGGGCAGCAGGGCGTTGACCCGGATGCCCTGGGGACCATACTCGGAGGCCAGGGCGCGGGTCAGCCCGACCAGGCCCGCCTTGCTGGCGGCGTAGGCCGCCGCGCCGGGAAAGCCGAAAGAGTTGCCGACCACCCCGGAGCAGAAGATGACCGAGCCGCCGCGGCCGTCGCCCGCCTTGAGCATCGCGGCGATCTGGTGCTTGGCGCCGAGGAAGCCGCCGGTCAGGTTGACGGCGAGCGTCTCCTCCCAGGCGGCCCGCGGGAACCCGGTCGTGGGCCCCATCCGGTCGGCCGCCCCGGCGTTGTTGAAGGCCACGTCGAGCTGACCGAAGCGGCTGACGGCAAGCTCAACCAGAGCCTCCGCGTAGCTCTCCGAACGCACGTCGCCGGCCAGGGCGGCGGCCGTGCCCCCGGCGGCGGTGATCTCATGGACGAGGGCATCGAGTTCGGGTTGGCGACGCGCGCCGGCCACCACCCGGGCACCCTCGCTAGCGAAAAGGAGTGCCGCGGCCCGGCCGATGCCGGAACTCGCGCCGGTGACGAGGGCGACCTTGTTGACGAGAATGGGCGTAGGCACAGGCTTGAAAGCGGGCTTTGTTTAGCGTTCTCTACATATAACGGACGAAGGGAGCGGGGCGTCAACCATTTATTTACTGTCTGATAAACAAATGAGGCGTCCCTCTCCTCTCACCGCCAAAGCTCCCCGGGGCCGGCCACGCACGTTCGACCGGGCGGCCGCGTTGAAAGTGGCCATGCACTTGTTCTGGGAGCGCGGTTTCGAGGGCACCTCCACCCATGCGCTTGCCACGGCGATGGGCATCCAACCGCCCAGCCTCTACGCCGCCTTCGGCGACAAGCGCCGTCTGTTCCACGAAGTCGTAGGCGCTTACCTCCAAGGTCCGGGCGGCTACGCGGCCGGGGCGCTGGCGGCACCCACGGCCCGGCAGACGGTGGAACAACTCCTAAGGGGCGCCGTGCGGGCGTTCACGACGCCGGGGCAGCCCACCGGCTGCCTGGTAGTCCTGGGCGCCGCCAGCGGCGGGCCGGAGTGCGCCGAAGTGGCGGCGGCCCTGGCCGAGCAGCGGCGCGGCTTCGGGGAGGTGATCCGCGACCGGCTCCATCGTGGGCAAGCCGAGGGCGAGCTGCCCTCCGGCGTGAACGTGAGTGCGCTGGCCGATTACGTGCTGGTTCTCTATCAGGGTTTGGCGCTGGCGGCGCGTGATGGGCGCTCCCGGCAGGAGTTGGGCGTCGTGGTTACCCAAGCCCTGCAAGCCTGGCCGGGAACACTACCGTAAATTTTCGCACCACCGCTGACACCGTTGGCGAACCTCCCCTATCGAGGCTTGGAAGCCAAGAGACAGCGGTGGGACGCCGGTTCCAGCCACACCTCTCCAACCAGTTCCCCGCGCCCCGGCGCGCGTCGCCCGCCAAGCCTCCCCCAAAGGCAACGCGTATCTCTCCAGACGCGACGGGTTGTGCAAGGCAACGGGGCCAGCCCGCCAGGGCCTGCTCGATGAGGCCATCAAGGGGGCTGGTCCTAGTTCACCGCGCCGACGAAGCCGCCGTCCACGCGCAGGTTGGTCCCGGTGAGGTAGCCCGCACGCGGGCTGACCAGGAAAGCCACCGCGTCGGCGATCTCCTCCGGGCGGCCGAAGCGGCGCACGCCGAGTTGGGGCAGCATGGTGGCCACGGCCCGTTCCTCGATGGCGGACCACGCCTGCCCCTCGCCCCAGCCCTGCATGGCCGCGATGCCGCGGAACGCCTCCTGCAAGCCCGGGGTGACGATGACCCCGGGGCTGACGGTGTTGACCGTCACCCCCGAGCCGGCCAGTTCCTTGGAGAGGGAAAGACTCAGGTTGACCACGGCCGCCTTGCCGGCGGCGTAGTCGGGCTGGGCGGCCATCGGCGAGGCGCCCAGCGCGCTGGACAGGTTGATCACCCGGCCCCAGCCACGCTCTCGCATCCCGGGCACGAGCCGCTGGATCAGGCGCACCATGCCGCCGACGTTCTCGTTAAAGAGTTCCCCCCAGCCGGCGGGGGCGGAGTGCCACCAGTCGCGCAGGGGAAAGGCGCCCGCGTTGTTGACCAGGATGTCCACCCTGCCGTCCAGGGCAGCGAGGGCGGTGTCGGCCACCCGTGCGGCGTCCTCGTCCCGGGCCAGGTCCCCCAGGGCGACGGTGGCCCGACCACCCGCGGCGGCGATCTCGGCGGCCACGCGAGCGGCTTGCTGCTCCCGGCGGCCGTGGACGACGACGTGGGCGCCCTCGGCGGCGAGAACTTTGGCGATGGCCTCGCCGATGCCGGAGGAGGAGCCGGTGACGAGGGCGGTTTTGTGTTCGAGTTGCAGGTTCATGGGTTGACCGGACGGGTAGTTGGTGAGGAGTTCAGCGAGGACGAGGGAGGCGCGTATGCGGGGTGCGTGACCTTTAAGGACGGGAACAAGCTCCCGGGATCAACCGGCTTGGACGGCCGCCGCTTCCGTCAGCCGCGCGAGGAAAGCGTCCACCGTCAGCGCCGCGTGGCCGAACTTCGGGTAGGCCACCTCGACGGCGGCGCAGTGGTCGGCCTCGGTGAAGTCGGCCACCGCGTCGGTGAGGAAGGTAACGTGGTAGCCGGCCTCCAGGGCGTGGCGCCCCGTCCCCTCAATGCAGGTGTGGGAGGTCAGCCCGGCGAGGATCACCTTCTCGATGCCGCGCCGTCGAAGCTGTTCGTCCAGGTCGGTGCCGATGAACGAGTCGAACATCCGGTGGCGGCCGACCACGACGTCCCCGGGCTGTGGCCGGAGGGGCGAGAAGAAGTCGGCGCCGCTCGAACCCTCCCAGAACACCTGGTTGTCCAGGGCCATTTGCATCCGGGGATGAAGGTGTTTGACGTCGTTGAAGCTGTGTTCGTTAAGACCGTGCGGGGCGTAGAAGACGGGCACGCCCGCCTGACGCACCGCCTGGAGCAGGCGGGTGAGTTGCGGCACCAGGTCGAGCTTTTCGAGCATGGGACCGATCATGCCGGCCATCTTGCCTTCCGGGGAGAGGAAGTCGTTGAGGACGTCGATCAGGACCAGGGCGGAAGTTTCGGGCGGGTAGGGTCGGTTGCTCATAAACGGGTATGGTCTTCTTCGTGAAGGTGGTGGGTTGGTCCGGGAAGGTCGGAGCGCGACGGCCTTCAAACGCCTGCCCACGGCTGGAGGACGATCTTGCCGGTGGTCCGGCGCCCTTCCAGCCGACGGTGCGCCTCCGCGGCTTGGGAGAGCGGCAGGACCTCGCTGACGAGTGCCTTCACTTGGCCCGACGCGACGAGGCCGGCCAACTCCCGGAGGGCCGCGCCCGCCTCCCGCGGCCGGTGGGCGAACCAGCCCCCGAGGTAGAAGCCAGTCAGCGACTGGTTCTGCGGGAGCAGGGTGGTGGCCTGGAGCTGGCCCGGCTCGGGTCCCGCCTGGCCGTAGGCGACCACGCGCCCGAAGGGGGCCAAGGCCCGCAGGCTCTCGGCGAAGATCGCCCCGCCGCTCATCTCCAGCACCAGGTCCACGCCCCGGCCGCCGGTGAGCGACCGCACCTCCTCCGACCAGCCCTCCCGGGTGTAGTCCACCACGGCGTCCGCGCCGAGTTGGCGGGCCAGCTCCCGCTTCTCCGGCGTGCTGGCGGCGCCGATGACCTGGCCGGCACCGAAGCGTTTGGCTAACTGGACGGCGTAGGCGCCCACCCCGCCGGCCGCCGCCTGGATCAGGACGGCTTCGCTGGGTTTGAGTCCGCCGACCTCTCTTAAGGTCAGCACCGCGGTGATGCCCGCGATGGCCAGCGCGCAGGCGCGCACCGCGTCCAGGCCGGGCGGCATGGGCAGGACCGCCCCGGCCTGGGCCACGGCGAACTGCGCGTAGCCCGTCGAGCCGCCCTCGCCCACGAAGGCGAAGACGGGGGCACCCACCTCCAGGTGCGTGACCCCCTCCCCGAGCCGCGCGACGGTGCCGGCCACCTCGCCGCCGGGGGTGAAGGGCGGCTCGGAGGGATACGGGTAGGGCAGGTTCCGCCGGCGCATGGTGTCGGCGAAGTTCACGCTGGCCGCCTCCACCCGGATGAGCACCTGCCCGGGGCCGGGCACCGGGTCGGGCACGTCCTCATAGACCAGGACTTCGGGACCGCCGTGGGCGTGGAGCCGGATGGCTTTCATGGAGAGTTTCAGTCGGGTTTTGAACGAACAGGGATTTGGCGGGCGGCAGAGGCGTCGGTTGAGGGGACGGCGGCAGGACTCACAACCGGAAGGATTATGCTCGTCATCACAAGGCGCAAGCAAAAGATTACTAGCATCATCTCAAAGGCTGCCGTCCGTGGGTCCGTTTCATGGCCCCACTCCGGCCTGACCCGCGGGGTTAAAGTCCCCCAAAGCGTTTGCCACCCTTCCGAACCTCCTGTCCCCCAGCGTCGAGCAGCCCCCATGCGCTACCCCGGGGAACACGGCCCACGGACGAGTTGGCAGGCGTCCAGCGCGCGGCAAAGCGCGGCCGGGTCGGCGGGCCGGTCCTCGGGGTGTTTCGCCAACATCGCGCGCAACAGCGCGAGGGCGGTCGGGGGCAGCCCGGGAAGGTCCTCGAACGGCGGCTGGCGGTGCAGGTGCTGGGCAAGCACCTGGGCCGCCGTGCCCCGGAAGGGCGGGTGGCCCGTCAGCAGGAACCACCACGTCGCCCCGAGGGAATAGATGTCCGAGCGGATGTCCACCGCCCGCTCCTCCGCCTGCTCCGGGCTGGCGAAGAACGGGGTGCCCACGAAGCCCTGGGCGCTTTGCGCCGCGCCGGCCCCGCCGCCGCCGAGTTCCTCCTCCGCGCCGGTGAGCCGGGCCAGGCCGAAATCTATGACCTTCACCAGCGGTCCGTCACCGTCCGGGTCCGCGTGCAGGAGCAGGTTGGCGGGCTTGAGGTCGCGGTGGACGATCCCGCGCCGGTGGGCGGCGCGGAGCGCCCGGGCGACCTGTCGGACGTAGCGGAGCGCGGGCGGGAAACGGAGCGGGCCGTCCCGGCGCACGAGGGCTTCGAGCGTGCCGCCCGCGATGAACTCCATCGCGTAAAAGTGCGTGCCGCCCTCGACGCCGAAGTGGTAAACCACGGCCGCGTGGGGATGCACGAGCCGGGCCGCCGCCCGCGCCTCCCGGAAGAAGCGCTCCCGCACGGCCGGCTGGGAGAGCAGGTCGGGGCGGATCACCTTCAAGGCGACCGGGCGCCGCAGGTGGATGTCGGTGGCCCGGTAGGTGACGCCCATCGCCCCGCGGCCGAGTTCCAGGGGCGCACCGTCCGGCCCCGGTTCCAGCCGGTAGTGCGCGAAGGCGGGGGGCAGCGGGCAGTCGCCCGGGCCGGGCCGCCAACGGCCGCCGCCCGCCAGCGTGCGCCAGAGCGTCGTGCGGGCCGCGGCCCACGCCGCGCGCAACGACCGGACCGCAAGGCTGCTCCCCCCCGCCTCCGGGACGGGGATCAACCGGGTGGACAGATCGGCCGGTCGTGGGCGGGGGCGGGCGGCGAAAACCTTGCGGAGTTTCATGGGCGGGCGCCCGGCGGAGAGGTTTTCAGAACGTCAGCAGATGGCGCAGGCCGAGGACGACCACCGGGCCGCGGCCGGCGTCGCCGTAGGGGTGGACGATGACCTGGACGTTGGGTTGCAGGGAAACGACGGGACCGAAGATGAACTCGTGGTTGACCTCCAGGAGCGTCTCGCTGCCGCCCCGGCCGGAGCCGGCCCGGCGCTGCGCGTCGCGGAAGCGGGCGGAGAACTCGACCTCGGAGACGGCCAGGGCGGTCGTGTCGTGCGGCCGGGCGGCGAACAGGCCGGTGTAGCGGGCCAGGCCCACGAACTCGGCGGGGGCGACGTTGACCTGCTCGTTGGGCGTGAAGTAGGCCCCGGCGGCCAGGCTCAGGCCGCGGCGGCGCTCGACGGCGGCGCCGGGGTCGGGGCGGTAAACCTCCTGCGTGGCCATGACATAGACGAGGTCG
>CAXTFX010000028.1:0-17934 GCA_964243185.1 uncultured Chthoniobacterales bacterium | reverse complement strand
GCCCTGGCCCGCTGGCTGCGGCGGCTCTGGCCCGCGGCGCGGCTGGAGATCGTCGGCCACGCGCCCCTGCCCGCCCCCGTGCCGGGCTGGACGGACGCGACGCGGCGCCGGGCGCTCCCCGCGACCGCGACCGCGGCGGAAGACTACGACGGCGACCTCCTCCGCCGGCTGGCGGCGGCGGACCTGGTGCTCGGGGCGCACGGCTCGAACCTGCTCCTGCCCACCGCCGTGGCCCCGCGCGTGGTGGCCTTGGTGCCGTTGGACAAATACGCCTCCCTGCTCCAGGACACCCTCCTCGACGCCCGCCGCCCGTTGCGCGAGCACCTCTGGCGGCGGCGCTTTTTGCACGGCAACGGCACGATGAACGACCTCGCGCCCCGTGGCGTCGCCCTGCTCATCCACGCCATGATCAGCCTGGACGGTTACTTTGACGTGCTCCAGGGGGGCGACGGGTGGGACGACCCGACCGGGAAACTGCCGGACCAACGGGCGGAGCGGTTCCGCCAGACCGTCACCCCCGCCACGCGGGCCTGGCGGGAGCGGGAGCGGCGGCTGCTGGAGGGGTTGCCCCGGGCGACGCGCTTCTGGCAATGGCTCCGCCGACAGGGCGCGGAGCGGGATTGAAGGGATGGGGCGGCCGGCCTCCCGCCGCCCCCGAACTCCGCCTTGCAATCCCACCGCGCCGGGGCATCTTCGCCGCCCGCCATCTTTCACCGCCATGTCCAGCCATCTCCGCATCGCCGCCCAACCCCGCACGTCCATCGGGCGCAACGCCGTCAAACAGCTCAAAACCGACGGGCTGGTCCCCGGTAACATCTACGGTGCCAAGGTGCCCACCCAGGCGTTGCAGTTCAACGCCCGCGAGCTGGCCAGCCTCCTGGACCACGCCGCCAGCGAGAGCGTCCTCGTCGAGGTGGTCATCGCGGGGGGCGAGCCCACCACGGCGCTCATCCAGGAGGTCCAGCACCACCCCGTCACCCGCCGCGTCCTTCACGTGGACCTGCACGCGGTGGCGATGGACGAGGTCATCCACGCCGAGGTGCCCATCGAGAGCACCGGCACGTCCCCCGGCGTGAGCGTCGCCGGCGGCGTCCTCCAGCAGAGCCTCCGCACCCTGGAGATCGAGTGCCTGCCCGGCGACCTGCCGGACTTCGTCCTCGTGGACATCGCCAGCCTGAACATCGGCGATTCCCTGCACGTCCGCGACCTCGCGCTGCCCCGCGGCGTGACGGCCAAGACCGACGCGGAGCTGACCGTTTTCGCCGTGACCGCGCCGACCGTCGCCGAGGAGGAGCCCGTCGGCACGGCCGCCGAGGTGGCCACCCAGCCGGAGGTCATCGCCGAGAAGAAGACCGAGGCGCGCGCCGCGGCGGAGTAGCCCCCGCCCGTCCCAGCGCCCCGTCGGACCGTTTCCGCCGGGGCGTTTTGCGTTGACGCCTCCTCATGCCCGCCGTCGCCGCCACCCCGCTGCGCCTCGTCGTAGGCCTCGGCAACCCCGGCCGGGAATACGCCGGCACGCGGCACAACGTCGGCTTCGAGGTGCTGGACCGGCTCGCCGCCCGCCGCCGGCTGGAGCCCTGGGGGTTCAAGAACGACTGGCAGGCGCTCTGGGCGCGGGAGGGCAGCCAGTGTTTGTTCCTCAAGCCGCAAACGTTCATGAACCACAGCGGCCGGGCGGTCGGCGCGGCGGTGCGCTTCTACAAGCTGCCCCCGGAGAGCGTCCTGGTGGTGTTCGACGACTTGGCCCTGCCCGTGGGTCGCCTCCGGCTGCGCCCGGAGGGCTCCTCCGGCGGGCAGAACGGGATGCAGAGCATCATCGAACACCTCAACACCCCGGCCGTCCCCCGCCTGCGCGTGGGCATCGGCGCGGCGCGCGGGGGCGGGCGGGGGATGGTCGGGCACGTCCTGGGCAAGTTCCGGCCGGACGAACGGGAGGACGCCGCCGTGGCCATCGAGCGGGCGGCCGACGCCGTGGAACACGCGCTGGCGCACGGGCTGGAAGCGGCGATGAACGTTTACAACCGCCACGACGACGCGCCGGGCTAGGGAGGGCATGGGCGGGGTGGCATCCTTCGCGTTAACGTGGTCAACGCGCTTTTAACAGGCTGGCAGGATGGTTCAGGATAGCCAGGATCAAGGCCGGGGGATAGGTAAAGGCACCTTCTTCGAGCCTTTTCACTCCCCATCCTGAAACATCCTGCCGCCCTGTTAAGAACGCCCCGGCGCCCGCCTAGCCACTGGACGCGGTCCCACGATTGCCCTGACCCCACCCTTGATTTTCGTCCCGACTGCCCTTAACAAGTCCCTCCCGCAAAGCCCCGCACCTATTTGTTCATGAAAAATCGTTACGAAGCCCTCCTGGTTCTCGACACCCAGGGCAAGGAAGACACCGTCAAGGACCTCACCGACCGCCTGGAAAAAGACTTCACCGCCGTCGGTGCCCAGGTCGAGCAGGTCCAGCGCATGGAGCGGCGCGAGTTCTCCTACGTCGCCGGCCACCTCACGGGCGGCTACTTCGTGAACTTCATCTTCGGGGCCGAGGGCGCCTCGCTGGACAAGCTGCGCGCCAAGTTCAAGCTCGACCCGGAGGTTTACCGCTACCACTTCCAGAAACTCCGCCCGCAGGACGCTCCGAAAAAGGAGCGTGCCAAGCGCGCCTGAACCCGTTAATTTAACGGTATGGGATACCTCAACAAAGTCATGCTCATCGGGAATTTGACGCGGGACCCCGTCGTCAAATCCACGCCGAAGGGCACGCTGATCGCGGACATCGGTCTGGCGATCAACCGCAACTACACCACGGCCGCGGGCGAGAAGCGCGAAGAGGTGACCTTCGTGGACATCGAGCTCTGGGACAAGCTCGCCGAGCTGGCCGAGAAATACCTCAAGAAGGGCCGCTCCGTTTACATCGAGGGCACCCTGCGCCTGGACACCTGGGACGACAAGCAATCCGGTCAGAAGCGCAGCAAGCTCAAGGTGCGCGGCGAACAGATGCAATTCCTCGGCAGCCGCGACGACGTCGGCGGCGGCGGGGGCGGTGGCAGCCGGGGCGGCAGCGACAACGACGAGGAGGGCAACAGCGCCCCACGCCGCAACGCCCCCCGCCCGGCGGCGGCGGCGACCCGGGAAGAGGACGAATACGACCAGCGCCCGCGCCCGTCGGCTCCCCCCGCCGGTGGCGGCAACCGGCCCAAGCCCAAGCCCGCCGCGGCGTCCGACCCGGACATGGAGGACGACGACATCCCGTTCTAGGGCGGCCCGGACGGCTGGGGTTGATCCCCACCAGCCCACGAACGACCGAAGGGGCGCCCGGTGGCGCCCTTTTTTGTGCGGCCAGGGCGAGCTGGTGAAGACGTTTCTCCGGTCAGGGCCAGATCGCCGGCGGGGAAGAAGTGCCCTAGCGACGCTCCCCCCGGCCTCAAAGCGGGTCCTCGTCCAGCCGTCGCAACCCGCGGAGCGCCCCGTAGCCGGCCAGCAGGAAGACGAACAGGAACAGGCAGAACGCCGCCGTGCCCGGCTGGGCCACCGGGTCGGCGTTGCGAAGGCTGGCGCGCAGGAGGCTGCCCGGCCGGCGGAGCACGTCCCAGGAGTTCCACCGGCCGAAACGCCCGAGGTGCACGCCGAAGCTCGCCAGGGCCAGCGCCGCCGTGGCGAAAACGTAACCCACGGGCCGCCCCGCCCGGGCGCGCACGATCCGCTCGGTCAGGAACAGCGAGCCGTAACCGACTAGCAGCCCCGTCCACGCGAAGTTCATCAGGAGCAGGGCGTCGAACCACAGCGGCACCGGCGGGCGGGGCTGGAGGTGGATGATGTCCGTCACCAGGTAAGGCGCGTTCGGAAAAAAGAAGAACCAGCCCGCCGCGCAGCCCGCCGCCAGCAGCCGCCGGCCCGGGCGACCCCCCGCCGGTCCGGGCCCACGCGCCGCGAGCCGGTTCAGGGCCAGCGCGAAGAGCAGCGGCACCCACGCCAGGAACAGGTTCCACACGAGCCAGCGCGGCAGCCCGTGACGCTCCGGCCACAGGGCGGGCCGCGCCAGCGCGAGCCCGAGGCTGGCCGCGGTCGCCAGCCCGAGCGCCAGGATCGCGCGGCCCGGACCCCCGCCGACACGGGCGGCGCGGACCAGGGCGAGGGGGTTCACCGCGACGGGGAAAGGTTCCATCGCGCGCACCAGTCGAGCAGCGGCGGGCCAAAGACAAGCAGCCCGACCGCGAGCGCCCCCGCGCTCGCCAGCAGCACGCCGGCCGCCCCCGCGTCCTTGGCCCGGCCGACCAGGGGGTGCCGCGCCGGGTGCAGGGCATCCGCGAGGAACTCCAGGCCCGTGTTCAACGCTTCCGCCGCCCAGACCCCCGCCGTGGCCAGCGCGAGCAGCGCCCACTCCTGCCGGTTCACCCGCAGGACCATCCCCGCGGCCAGCACGCCCAGCGTGGCCGCGAGGTGAAGGCGGGCGTTGTGCTGCGTGCGCACGAGGTCGGCCAGCCCCCGGAGCGCGTGGCGGAAGCTCGCCGCCCGCGCCCGCCAGCGGAAGGGGGGCGCGGGGGCCGGCCCGTTCACGACCGCCGGGGCACCCGGAGCACCCGGAAAACCGCCGCGAACAGCCGCGCGAGGAGGCCGCCGCTGATCGCCCCGGTCAACACGTCTCCGGGGTAGTGCGCCCCGAGGTAAACCCGGGCAAACCCGATGGTCGCCGCCAGCAGCCAGCACGGCCCGGCCGCCCGCGGAAAGCGCCGGGCGACGAGGGCGGAAAAAGCGAACGCCGCCGCCGTGTGCCCGCTGGGGAACGAGTAGGAACCCGGCCGCCGGCCGATGACCACGGCAGCCACCTCCGTCAGGAACGGTCGGCGCCGGCGGAAGAACCGTTTCACGGGCACCTCCACCGCCGCCGTCGCCAGCCAGAACGCCGGCAGGATGACCGCGGCGTCCCGCCACCCGCGCCGGCCGCGGGGCAGGACCGCCAGGAGCAGGCCGACCGTCTGCGCGTTGCCACCCCGGGTGATGGCGGAGAGGAAGCGCAGAGCCTGGTTGACCAAAGGCGGGTGGGGCATCCGGTTCACGGCCATGAACACCGCCGCGTCCAGCCGGTCCAGCGGCCGGAGCCGGGGCAGCAACGCCGCGCGCAACAGGTCCCGGCGACGGGTCCGCTCCGCCGGGCGGGTGGGGTCCGTTTGCGGGTTGGCGGCCTCGAAGATGCGCTCCCCGACGGCCTGCCGGGTGGGCGCGTCCCCCGTCTGGAGCTGCGTCGCCGCCTTCACGATGGCCGCGGCCACCGGCGGGACGGGGAGGGGGCGGGCGGCGGTGGCGGCATCCTCGCAGGTCAACCCGCCCGCGGCGCTGGCCAGGGCGGCGGCGACCCGCTCGGCGTCCTCCGGCGAGCGGACCGCGTCGAGCGCGCGTTGGAGCGGGGGAGGGGTGGGGGACGGTTCCATGCACGGAGCTTTCGGCTGCCCCCGAGGTTTCGGTCGGTCCGGGATGGCGGGTCGTGTCCAGGTCCCCACCGTCCGAAAACGGATCGGCGTCGGCCGCCCCCGGCCTCCCAACCAATATCGCGGGGGGGGGCGCTTGGAAGCCGGCCGCTGGCGTGCGATGTGCTCCATTCCCGGCTGACCATGCCCGGCGCGCCTTCCGGCCGGCCTGCAGGTCGCCCCCGACCCGCCGCGAACCCGCTGACCCGGCTCCGGCCGTTGGCTTCTTGCCGCCCAACGATTCTCTTATGCGCTCGCGTCGTCCCTTCCCCCGCGTCGGCCGCCTCCTCTGCCTGGCCGGGTTCGGCTTCCTGGCCCCGGTGGCCGCCCGCGCCGGCGGGGTGGACCTCAACGGCAACGGGATGAGCGACGTGTGGGAAATGGTCTTCGGCGCGGGCGGGGTGAACCCCGACGCCGACACCTCCGGCACGGGCATGAGCAACCGGCAGAAGAGTCTCGCCGGGCTCAACCCGTTCGACCCGAAGAGCATCCTGCGCGTGTCCGCGCTGACGGTGGCGCCGGATAACGGCGCGAGCGTCCGATGGCCCTCAGTCGCCGGGAAGAGTTACCAGGTCCAGGTCTGCCCGGACCTCGCGGCGGCGAACTGGCAGCCGCTCGGCGGCACGTTCGCCGGCACGGGCGCGGAACTCCTTGCGGTCTTCGGTCCCCCCGCGGCCGGGGTGACCACCCGCTTCTTCCGCGTGACCGTCGCCGACCTGGACTCCGACGGGGACGGCGTTTCGGACTGGGAGGAACTCCAGCTCGGGTATAACCCCAACAACCGCTTCACCCCCGGTCACGGCACGGACGCCAACGGCCTGCCCCTCGACGACCTGATCACGGTCCGCGCTGCGCTCCGGGCCACGGGCAACACCGTCGCCCTCACCGCCGCGGACCCCTACATCTCCCTTGAGGGTAACGGTGCCGACGCCGGCGCCGTGCTCGTCACCCGCACCGGCCGGCTGGACGCGCTCACCGTCACCTACACCGTGGCCGGCACCGCGGCGCCCGGGACCGATTACCAGACCCTCGCCGGCGCCGTCACCCTGCCCGTCGGGGTCAACCAGGTGCTCATCCCCGTGCGCCCCGCGGCCGCCGCGACGCCCGGGCCCACGGCCCGAACCGTGGTCGTCAACCTTTCCGCCGGAACGAACTACACGCCGGCCGCCGCCCCGGCCAACGCCGCCACGGTGACGCTCGGCGCCCGGGCCGTGGCCGGGCAGGTGCTCCAGGAAGTCTGGCTCAACGTGCCCGGCTACGGCTCCCTCGCGGACGTGCCCCTCGGCTCCCCGCCGACCACCTCCCGCGTGCTCACCTGGCTCGACATGCCGCAGAGCGTCCCGGACGCCAGCAACTTCGGCACGCGCATCCGCGGCTTTCTCGTCCCGCCCACCACGGGTAACTACACCTTCTGGATCGCCTCGGACGACGGGGGCGAGTTCTGGCTGTCCACCGACGACCAGCCCGCGAACCGGACCCGGCGCGCCTGGGTGAACCACTGGACGGGCTACCAGCAGTGGAACAAGGACGCCACGAACGTTGACCCCGCCTACGCCGAGCCCAACCAGAAATCCGCCCTCCTGGCCCTGACCGCGGGGCAGCGTTATTACTTCGAGGTCCTCCAGCGGGAGGGCGGCGGCGGGGACCACGTCTCGGTCGGCTGGCTCAAGCCCACCGACCCGGCGGCGATCCTCCCCAGCGAGGTCGTCCCCGGCACGGTCGGCGCGGGCGCGGCGGCCCGCAACGTCCTCCTGCCCTACACGCCGCCCGTGACGACGCCCGACGGGTCCACGCTGTATTTCGCCAACCTCACCCCGCAAGGAGCCGCCCTGAGCAGCGGCAGCAGCTCGGCCACCCTGCGCGTGTCCGCGGACGAGCGCTTCGCCGTCCTCTCGCTGAACTACGCGAACCTCACGGGCCCGGTCATCTCCGAGCACATCCACGGCCCCGCCGACCCGGGGCAGAGCGCGGGCATCCTGTTCGACATTGACACCACCCCGCGCCAGAGCGACGGCACTTGGGTCTGGAACATCGGCCCGAGCGGTCAGCTCTCCGCCGCCGACGTCGTCGCCGCCCTGAAGAGCGGGCGCACCTACGTCAACGTCCACACCGCCCAGTATCCCAACGGCGAGATCCGCGGCCAGTTCACCCGCACCGCCGGCGCCACGGCCAACTTCACCCCGCCCGCCGACCCGCCGGCCTGGGCGGACGACCACGCCGACGCCAACGCCGCCAGCCGGTTCCTCATCCAGAGCACGTTCGGTCCGTCACCCGAGGCGATCGCGGGCGTCCAGCGCGACGGTTACGCCGCGTTCCTGGACGCCCAGTTCGCCGCCCCGCCGACCTTCCACCTGCCGCACCTGGACGCCTACGAGGCGGCCCACCCGGGCATGACCTACTACGACCAGACCCGGGCGGCCTGGTGGACCGCCGCCGTGCGGGGCCCCGACCAGCTCCGCCAGCGCGTCGCCTTCGCCCTGAGCGAGATCATGGTCGTCTCGTATGTGTCCGTGGATGACGCCTTTGCCCTGTCCAGCTACTACGACACGCTCGTCGGCGACAGCTTCGGCAACTTCCGCCAACTGCTGGAGGACGTGACCCTCCACCCGACGATGGGCGAATACCTCAACCTGCGGGGCAACGACAAGCCCGACCCCGCCCGCGGCCTGTTGCCCAACGAAAATTTCGCCCGCGAGGTGCTCCAGCTCTTCTCCATCGGCCTGAACCGGCTGAACCCCGACGGCACCCTCGCCCTCGGCACCCAGGGCCAGCCCGTGCCGACCTACTCGCAGGCGACGGTGACGAACCTGGCCCGGGTGTTCACCGGCTGGCACTACAACCAGGGCGGCGCCCAGAACTGGCCCTACGTCGCCCGCAACGTCCGCCAGCCGATGGAGCCCGTCTCCGCGCACCACGACGCGGACGCCAAGACCGTGCTCGACGGCGTCGTGCTCCCCTCCGGCCAGAGCGCCCGGCAGGACCTCAAGGACACCCTCGACCTGATCTTCAACCACCCCAACGTCGGGCCGTTCATCGCCCGCCAGCTCATCCAGCGCCTCGTCACGGGCAACCCCAGCCCGGCCTACGTTTACCGCGTCGCCAAAGTCTTCGCCAACAACGGCCAGGGCGTCCGCGGGGACCTGCGGGCCGTCGTGCGCGCCGTCCTCCTGGACTTCGAGGCCCGCAACCCCGTCAGCCCCACGCTCGGCGGGGCCGCCTCCTTCGGCCACCAGCGCGAGCCGGTGATCCGCTTCGCCAACCTCCTGCGCGCCTTCCGCGGCGGCCCCGTCAACGGCGGGTTCCTGTTCGTGCCGTGGGACCCGGCCAACCTCGGCCAGCAGCCGCTCGGTGCCCCCACGGTGTTCAACTTCTTCGAGCCGGACTACGCGCAGCCCGGCGACATCGCCACCCTGGGCCTCCGGTCGCCGGAGTTCCAGATCACGGGCGACACCCAGGTCGTCACCAGCGCCAACTACCTGCGCGACACCATCTACCGCCAACCCAGCGCGACCTACGACCCGGACGGCAACAACGTCGTCCTCAACCCCACCGCCGACCAGCTCGCCCTGGCCGACGACCCCGCGGCGCTGGTGGACGGCCTGAAAACCCTGCTCATGGCCGGGAGGATGTCCGACGCGATGCGCGCGGCCATCATCACCAACCTCAACGGCATCACGGACCCGAACGTCCCCAACCGCCGCCGGGCCCGCGCCGCCCAGGCGATCTACCTCATCGTGACCTCGCCGGAGTTCATCATCCAAAAGTGAGAGCGCCGCCCCGTCATTCGCAACTCTGAGAGAACACCGCCCGCCGCCATGAGCCAGAATCCCCTCTCCCGCCGCGCCTTCCTGCGCCACGCCACCTGCGCCGCCGTCGGCACGACCGCGCTGGCCTCGACCGTGTGGAACCTGCGCGCCATCAACGCCGCGGCCATCGCCAACAGCAACACCGTCGCCGCGAACGATTACAAGGCCCTGGTCTGCCTGTTCCTCTACGGGGGCAACGACTCGAACAACCTGCTCATCCCCACGGACACCGCCGGCTACGGCACCTACGCCGCCGCCCGCCAGGGCCTCGCCCTGCCCCGCGGCGGCGCCACGCCCATCTTGTCCCTCAACACCCCGGCCAGCTACTCAGACGGGCACACCTACGGCCTGCACCCCAGCGTTCCCGGCCTGCGTAACCTCTACAACGCCGGGCACCTGGCGTTCCTCTGCAACGTCGGCACCCTGGTTCACCCCGTCACCCGCGCGGACTGGCTCGCCGGCGTCCCGAAGTTTCCCCCGCAGTTGTTTTCCCACAACGACCAGCAGGTCCAGTGGCAGACGTCCGTCCACGACAAGGTTTACAAGAACGGCTGGGGCGGCGACCTCGCCGACCTGATGCTCGACGCCGGGGCCAACGCCCAGGCGAAGATCGCCATGAGCATCTCCCTGGCGGGCACCAACACCTTCCAGGTCGGCACCCGCGTCTTCCAATACCAAGTCAGCCCTTACGGCATCGTGGAGCTGTCCGGCTACAACAACCCCTACGACCCCGCCACCCACATCGCCATTGACGCGATCCTCAACGTCCCGCACCAGAACCTGTTCGAGACCGAATACGCCCGCATCACCCGGCGCTCCCTGGCCAACAACGCCGACCTCAAGGGGGCGGTGGACGCCGTGAACCTCGCCACGCCCTTCCCCACCTACGCGGACTACCAGGCGCGCGGGTTGAGCACGTATCTCGCCGACCAGTTGAAGATGGTCGCCAAGCTCATCGCCGCCCGCTCGACCCTGAAGATGAACCGGCAGATTTTCTTCTGCGCCGTCGGCGGCTACGACACGCACGGCGACCAGCTCGCCGGCCATTCCAACCTGCTCGTCGAGCTGTCCGAGGCGTTGTCCGCCTTCTCCCAGGCCACCGGTGAGCTCGGCGTCGCCGACCGCGTGACTACGTTCACCGCCAGCGACTTCGGCCGCACCTTCCCCGTCAACGGCGGCGCCGGCAGCGACCACGGCTGGGGCAGCCACCACCTCGTCATGGGCGGCGCCGTCCGGGGCAAGGACCTCTACGGCCGCTACCCGACGCTCGCCGTGGACGGCCCGGACGACACGGGCGAGGGCCGTTGGATCCCCACGACCAGCGTGGACGAATACTCCGCGACGTTGGCCAAGTGGTTCGGCGCCGATGCCACCGGCCTCGCGGCGGCGTTCCCGAACCTCGGCGAGTTCGCCCACCCGGACCTCGGGTTCATGAACCTCAACTGATGTCCTCCCCGACCCCGAGCGCGCTTCCCATGAAACCCCTCGCCGCCCTCACGCTCCTCGCGGTCGCCCTCGCCCCGACCGCCCGCGCGGAGCCCGCCCGCCCGCCCGCCACGGCCGCGGAAGCCGCCAGCCGCCAGGCCGCCGCCCAGGCCGCGGAGAACGGCGTCACCGTTTCCGCCACGGCCCTGGTTACCTACCGCGCCGCGGAACCCGCCGCGGTCCAGGCCGGCAACGCGGAAGCGCCGCTCCAGGTCGTGGCCAAGCTCCTGCGCGACTACCGCGCCGCCTACGGCGCCAACCCGGTCGGCAACAACGTCGAGATCGCCCGGGCGCTCCGCGGCAACAACCCGCGCGCGATGCGCTTCGCCGACGACAACAGCCTCCCGCTGTCCCCCCGAGGCGAAATCCTGGACCGTTGGGAGCACCCGCTCTACTTCCACCCGATCTCCGCCACCGTGATGGAAGTCCGCTCCGCCGGCCCGGACGGCAAGATGTGGACGGCCGACGACCTGGTGGTGCGGTGATGTTCACGTGAAAGAAAAGCCGCGCCGCGAAGAAGATCGAATAAATCCGGTCGAGCACCCCGCCGTGCCCCGTGATCAGCGTGCCGTAATCCTTGATTCCGCGGTCCCGCTTGATGGCGGACATCGTCAGCCCGCCGGCAAACCCTGACAGGGTGATCGCCAGGCTCATCCCCGCCGCCTGCCCGGGCGTGAACGGCGTCGCCCACCACAGGGCCGTCCCGACGGCCGTCGCGCTCCCGACCCCGCCGACGAGCCCCTCCCACGTCTTGCCCGGACTGACCCGCGGCGCCACCGGGTGACGGCCCAACAGCTTGCCCCAGATGTATTGGAGCACGTCCGAAAGCTGCACCACCAGCAGGAACCACGGCAGCAGCCGCGCCCCGCCGCCGGCCACGGGCAACAGGAGCAACGCGGGCGCGTGGCTCACGCAATACACGCAAACCACCAACGCCCACTGCAGCCGCGCCGCCCGTTCCAGGAACCCGGCGCAGTCCCCGGCCACGGCCATCCGTAACGGGATGAACAAAAACGCACAGACCGGGATCAGGATGGTGAACAACCCATACCAAGGCAGCGCCACCAGGACGTATTGCAGCGGCGTGATGACGAAGAACACCCAGAACCGCGGCCGGTGGTCCGCCGGCCGCGTCGGGGTCAAGGTCAAAAACTCCCGCAACGCCCCGAACGACGCCAGCCCGAACAGGGCTGCCGCCCCGATGCGCCCCAGCGCCAGCGCCACCGCGCAAAGGGTGACGATGACCCACCACGCCCGCAGCCGCGCGTTGAGGTTCCCGACGGTGGCGCGCCGGGCCGGCGCCGCGTCCGGGTCCGCCGCGACCCGCCGCCCGAGGACCCAGCCGACGACGGAGGCCAGCGCCAGGAACACGACGACCCCCGCGACGAGGGCGGCCGTTGGCGGGTCAAAGGCGAACGGCATATTGGTAGTCTAACCCATTCGCGGAGGGCATCTTATCCGCAGATTACGCCGATTACGCAGATTATTTGAAGGGGTGGAGAAAGGCGGCAAGCGTCTCACGCAAAACTCTGGACCCTTGCCTTCAATCTGCGTAATCTGCGTAATCTGCGGATAAGATCAGCCCAATTTAGGCTCGGCCCAAGCGATTCACGGCTTCCCGCGCTCGTTCCAGGAACCGGGCTTTGTCCTCTCCGAGACCCAGCCGCACCGGCGCCCCGAAGCTGATCCCGCCCGGCCGCGGCACGGGCAGGAGCGCGCCCCTGGGCAAAACCCGGTGGAGGTTTTCCAGGAACACGGGCACCAGCGTCACGTCCGGCCGGAGCCGGGCCAGGTGGAACAACCCGCCCTTGAACGGCCCCGCCTCCGGTCCCGGCCCGCGCGTGCCCTCCGGGAACAGCAGCAGCGAATCCCGCCCGTCCGCCAGCGCGTCGAGCAGCGGCGACAGGGGGTTGCGCGCGTGGGCGCAGACGTGGTGACGGTCAATCAACACGGCGCGGAGGACCCCCGCGGCGAGCCGGCGGCGGACGGGGCCGGCGTCCCAGTAATCCCGCGCCGCGACGGGCCGGGTCCAGGCGCGGGCGCCGGGGGGCAGGGCGGCCCAGAGGACCACGGCATCGAGGTGGGAAGTGTGGTTGGCGAAATACACGCGCTGTTCACCGTGGCCGTCGTCCGGCCGGCCGCCGACCCAGCGCACGCTGGTCCCGGCGAGGAGCCGGACCGCCCGGGCGAGCACCCCGGCGAGGAGGGCGTCGGCCAGAGGGCGGACCGCAGGGCGCGGGTCCACGACCATCCCGCCGCCGGCCCGGTCCGCTCCCGGAACGTCACGCAACAGCAAATCGCCACCGCCCAGCCCCCGGCCACGTCGATGACGTGATGCTGGTAAACGAGCAGCGTGGAGAGACCGATGAGGAAGAACCATAGTTTGAGGAGGTGGCGCAGCGGCCCGCGGGTGTGCCGGCCATAGACCGTCCACGCCAGCGTGCGCAGGCTGATGTGGAGCGACGGAAAGAGGTTGAAGGGTTGATCGAGGGCGTTGAGCGGTGCGAACAGCGCTCCCAACCAGCCCCCCACCGCCGGGCGCGGCCAGCCGTAGCGCAGCGGGAACAGCAGGAACCCGACGGCGGACAGCCCGATGGCCAGGGCGATGCGCCGCGAGAGCACGCCGAGTTCATCCCGGCTGCGGCAGAGAAAAAACGTCCCGGTGAAGACCAAATCCACCGACAGGTAGGGAACGATCATCACCGGGACGAACGGGATGAGCCGTTCCCAGGCGAAGTAGAACGATCCCACGTCCGCGCGCCGGGCGGTGAACTCGTTGCACCAACCATAGACCAGGAAGAACCCCGGTCCGAGCGCCGCCAGGGCCAAGGCCGCGAGGAACCAAGGTCGTCGGCCCGTGCCCGTGAAGTCCGGTCGGTCCACGGTCCGTTTAACGAGTGGCCTCTGCCTTGCGCGCCACGGAGACGGTGAAGATGCCCCAGCGGTCAATTTCCATCCCGAGCTTGGTGAACCCCGCCGCGCGCACCAGCGCGTCCATCTCCGCCTGGGTGCGCCGGCGCATGACCCACGGCTGCCCATCGCGGTTGGGCAGGGTGCGCGCGATCATCTCGACCTGCGGGTGCCAGGGCTGGTTGGTGTAGAGAAGTTCCCCGCCGTCCTCCAGCGCCGCGTGCAACCCGCGCAACGAGGCCCGGACGGGGGCGTTGTCCGGGAACAACTCGTAGAGGCCGGACACCACCGCCACCGTTGGCCGCGGGGTCAACGCCGCCAGCGCCGCCTCGTCAAAGGCATCGCCGGGTTCATACGTCACCGCGTCGGCCAGCCCGAGTGCGGCGGCGAGCGCGCGGCCGGCGGCCAACGCCGAGGGGCTGCGGTCGCGCAGCCGGGCCGTGGCCGGGACTTGGGGGAAACGGCGCAGGGTTTCCAGCAGGTAACGGCCCGGGCCGGCGGCGACGTCCAGCAGCCGCACCGGCCGGCCCGCCGCGTCGGCGCGCGCGATGGCCTCCCCGAGCAGCCGTTCCAGGTGAACCCGCCGCTGGCGGATGCCGCGCCAGCCGATGGCGTCGAGGTATTGCCGGTCAATCAGCCGGCCCAGCGGGCTTCTTCCGCGCGGCCGGTTTTCATAGACGTAGTCCAGCGACTCCCCGGAGTCGAAGCCGCGGGCCCAGCCGACGCGCACGCCCTGGCTCAACCGCAGGAGCGTCCGCATCCCCAACCGTTGGGTGGCGAAGTTCACCCCCCGCGGGGACAGGGCCGGCAGCGGGCGCCGCAACCGGTCGTGTTCGGCCCGGGTGTAGCCACGGCGGTCCGCGTCGAGTAGGACGGACGCCGGCTCGGGCGGGGTCGCGAAGGCCCGGTCCAGGAAATCGCGCACCCGCGCCACGGCCAATTGCCGGTGCGTCTCGTGGAACACCGCGTGGGAAAACCCCCCGAGCACCGCGAACTCCTTCCGGGGCGAGGACAGCCCCTCGAAGAACGCCCGCTGCGGCCCGCGCCGGACCACGGCGTCGCTCCCGGCCGCCAGCACCAGCGTGGGCACCCGGATCGCGCCGGCGTCGGCCACCAGCCGGCGGGCGGTGTCCCGGAGGCCGAGGAGCACGCGGACGGAGATCTGTTTGGACACCAGCGGGTCCGCGTCGTAGCCCGCGGCTTCGGCCCGGTCGTGCGTCAGCAACCGGCCGCCGACGTAGCTCTTGATGAACGAGCCCGGCCGCACCCGCTCCAGCAGCCGCAGGCCCGGCCCGGCGAGGGGAACGTAGAGCTTGACCCGGAAGGCCGGCGTCGCCAGGACCAGCGCGCGGACCGGCGGCGCGTAGTCGTGCACCCACGCCGCCGCGACCACCGCGCCGACGCTGTGCGCCACGACGGCGAGGTTCTCCAACCCGACCCCGTGCGCCGCGCCGACGTGCCGGGCGAAGCCGTCCAGGTCGCGGACATAGACGCTGAAATCTGCCGCGTCGCCGCGCGCCCCCGGCGAGCGGCCGTGCCCCCGCGCGTCCCAGGCGAACACCGCCGTGCCCGCGGCGGTGAGCGCCGGGGCGACCTCCGCCCAGCGCCCGGAGTGCTCGTGGCCGCGGTGCAGGAGGAGGACGGCGCGCTCGATGGCGCCGCCGCCCGCGGGCCGCCAGGCGCGGTAAAACAGCGGGGTCCCGCCGTCGCCGCGGAACTCGTGCTGGGTGGGCGCCGTCCCGACGGGATCGGCCGGGGCCGCGGCGGTCGGCGGCGGCGGGGTGGTCACGGTCATGGCGGCAGCTTAGGCCGGACGGGGACGGCGGTGGAATCGAAAAAACCGCGCCGGGCCATCACGTCACCCGATGGCCCAGGCCCACCTGGTCCAGGTGCCAATACCGGCGCCGGCGGAGCTCGATGGCCGCGAGCGCGAGGACCACGAGGGCGTCCGTGACGAGGTGAACGTTGCGCCCCGCCTCGTAGGTGGGCGGCAGCAAGGTCGCGGTGATCCCCTGCCGCGGGGGCGCGGCTTCCTCCGCCCGCTGGATGGCGTCCCGGACCGCCAGCCGTTGGACCGTCGCGTCCCGGATGCCGCCGAGGTTGCGCGCGGCGAAAATGAGGAACAGCCCGGCCACCAACACCGTCGTCCACAGGTCCGGCCGCTGGCGTAGCGACGAGAACGCCAGGAGACCGCCGATGACAACGACGTAGAGCGTCCACAGGGATTGTAAAGCGTTGGAACGCTCGAAGTAGAGCTGGATGAGTTCGGGGAGGTTCATGGCCGGGGTCGAGGTCTATCAGACTTGCCCACCCGACTCAAGCGCCCGCACGATCCGGCGCGTCCGCCGGGCGGCCGTGAGCAGGGAACCCGCGGCGATCAGGCCCAGGGCCAGCGTCAGGGCGCGCGTGGGCCAGCCCAGCGCCTTCTCACCCGCCGTGAGCGCGGCGGCCAGGGTCAGGGTGAACATCCGCTGGGGCTTCGCCATCGGCCCGCCGAACGCCTGCCCGACGCCGGTCTGCCCACCGAGCGCGCGGACGTAGGCCGTGAGCAGCGCCCCGGCCGCCGCCGCCCAACCGAGGTCCCGCTCCCAACCCGTCCACGCCGTCGCGTAGCCCGCCGCGGCGAGGAGCAGCACGTCGGAAACGCGGTCGGGCAGCTCGTTGTAAACGTCCCCCGCGGCCGTGCGGAACCCGCCCTCGACCGCCACGAGGCCGTCCAGCAGGTTGCACAACAGCCGGAGCTGGACGCACCCGCCCGCGAGGAGGAACCAGGTCACGCGGGCAACTGGTCCGCTGGTGGAGGGGCCCGCCGCCAGCAGCGCCCCGGCCCCGAGGGCGGCGAACGCGACGCTGGCGACCGAGATGGCGTTCGGCCGGAGCCCCGCGCGCCCGAGCGCCACGGCGAGGGACTGCGCCCAGCGCGCGTTGCGGGTGCGGAGCGGACGGCGGGAAAGAGTGGGTGGGGCGGACATCGGGGCGGCGCGGGAGGGTGAAGGGTTTAATTCCCCGGCCGCCCGACCGCCCGCAAAAACGGCGTCAACGCCCCCACCAACTTCCCGAACGCCGCGAAGTCCACCTGCTGCTGGCCGTCGCTCAACGCCTCCGCCGGGTTCGGGTGCACCTCGATGAGCAGCCCGTCCGCGCCCATCGCCACGGCGCCGGCGCAGAAAATGGCGACGAGGTCCGCCCGGCCCGCTCCCTGGCTGGGGTCCACGACGACGGGCAGGTGCGTTTCCCGTTTCACGATGGCCACGGCCCCGAGGTCCAAGGTGTTGCGCGTGTAGGTCTCGAACGTGCGGATGCCCCGCTCGCAGAGGATCACGCCGCCGTTGCCCTCGCTGAGGATGTATTCGGCGCCCAACAGCCATTCCTCGATGCGCTGGCTCAACCCGCGCTTGAGCAAAACGGGCTTGCCCGTGCGCGCGGCGGCCACCAGCAGGCGGAAGTTCTGGGCGTTGCGCGCGCCGATCTGGAGCAGGTCGGCGTGCTCGGCGACGAGGTCGGCGTCGTGCTCGGAAAGGAGCTCGGTGACAATCTTCAGGCCCGTCTCCTTTTTCGCCAACGCCAACAGCCGCAGCCCTTCCTTGCCCAACCCCTGGAACTCGTAGGGACTCGTGCGCGGCTTGAAGGCCCCGCCGCGCAGGATCGTCGCCCCGGCGGCCCGGACCGCGTGGGCGGTCGCCAACAACTGCTCCTCGCTCTCCACCGAGCACGGCCCGGCCATCAACGCCAGCGGGGCGCCGGGGCCGATGGGCACGCCGTCCACGTTCACGGTCGTCCCCTCCGGCCGCGAGACGCGGGCGACGAGCTTCCAGCGTTTCTGCACGCGCATGACCTGCTGGACCTGCGGCAGGGCGTCGAGGCTTTCCAGCGTGCCGTGGGTGGTCTCGTCGCCGATGGCGGCCACGACGGTCTGCACGTCGCCGATGATCGGCCGCGGCTCGTAGCCCAGGCGGGCGACTTCCGCGATGACCTCGTCAATGCGGGCGCGGTCGGTGTGGGGCTGGAGGATCACGATCATGGGAAACGGATGGCGGTTGAAGGATGCAGGATGAAGGGCAGAGTCCCCGTCCGCGGTGGTTGCCGTCGGGGCGCATCCTCTCCGCTTTCCTCCCGCATCCTTCAACCGCCATCCTTCTCCGATGCAGCACCCGTCACCCGTTCCCGAACCCGAACCCACCCCGCCCGTGACCGAGGTGCAACCGCCCACGGGCGACGAGAGCATCGACCGGGACGTGCGCATTTGGGTTGAAAATGCCATCCGCGATGAAAGG
>CAXTFX010000027.1:0-17958 GCA_964243185.1 uncultured Chthoniobacterales bacterium | reverse complement strand
CGTTGACCTCCGGGGAAAATGGAATGAAGTGGCGCGGTGCTGATCTTCGCCCATGCCGTCGGCTCGGTGCTCTTCATCACGCTCGATTCGTGCCGTTTCGACACGTTTTCGGCGGCCAATACGCCGCACCTCAAGGCGGTCGGACCGTGGTATCGGGCGATGTCACCCAGCCATTTCACCTACGGGTCGCACATGGCGATGTTCGTGGGGTTCACGCCGGGCGTGGCGGACGGCGCCCCCGTGCCCTACGCAAACCCGAAGTTCGGCCGGCTGTTCAAGCTCCGCCGCCTGGGGCACCCCGGCCTGGCGGCGCCGGTGTTTGAACTGGAAGGGCGCAACATCGTCGAGGGTTTCCGACGGCGCGGGCTGCGCGCGTTGGGGACGGGTTCGGTCGGCTGGTTCGACCCCGAAACCCCGGCGGCGGCGGCGTTGATCGGGGATTTCGACCGGTTCTTCTATCCCGGCGAAAATTGGGGCGCCCTGCGCGCTCAACTCCGCTGGGTGGAGGAACAGTTGGCGGCAGCCAACGGCCCGGTTTTCCTGTTCATGAATCTGGGCGAGACGCATGTGCCCTACCACCACGAAGGCGCCGCCTGGGGCGTCGAGCACAACCCCTGCGTGCCTTTCGGCGGGGCAAACAACGACGCCGCGGAGTGCCGGCGTCGGCAGACGGCGTCTTTGGAGTTCATTGACGCGGAACTTGCCCCGCTGCTGGCCGCGTTCGCGCCCGCAACCACGCTCATCTGCGGCGACCACGGCGACGCCTGGGGCGAGGATGGGCTGTGGGAGCACGGCATTTTCCACGAAAAGGTGTTTGAGGTGCCGTTGGTGCTCGGCCTGCGGGGCGAACGGAACGGCGGCGGCCAGACATGACGATGAACCTGTGGCTGGACCTGGTGCTGGCGGCCGGCGTTTCCGCGTCGGTGCTGGGCGTGGGCGTAGCGTGTCTCCCTTCCCGGCGCTTCGCCTTGACGGGCGCGGAACTCCTGGCGTTTGGCGCGGGCGCGGGGGTGCTGGCGCACGGGTTGGCGGGGTTGGTGGTCGCGCTGTTGCCGGAGAAGCGGCTGGCGGCGGCCGCCGCGCTGGGGGTGTTGTGGGCAGGCGCGGCGTGGCGGCTGACGCGCGGGCCGGAGCTGGGCCGACGGCTGGGGTTGATCGAGGCACGGACGCGGTGGGCGCTGGGACTGATCGCCCTGTTCATCGCGGGTTGCGTCAGCGTGACGCATCTGGGCGTGCGTTTCCCGGCGGAGCTGCCGGATGGGCCGTTTATCTTCAAGGAGCACGCGTTGCCGGTGAAAATTCAGGTGATGACGGGTAACCTGCCGGTGGATAATTACCTGCCGTTCGTGGTGACGGAGTTTTTGTTGCGCGACATTTCCTTCGCGGGGGAGCGGCCAATCATCCCGGGCCAGGAAATCTCCGACCGACCGATTTTGCTGCCCCTGGTGGCGACGCCTTTTCTGGCGCTGCTGGACCCACCGCCCCGGCAGAGCGGGCCGTTGGGGAAGATTCGCTACGTCGGGCGGGACTGGCCAGACACGGGTCAGTTCATGGGTGGGGCCGGGTTCCGGCAGTTCCTGACGGTGGGCATCGTGCTCAACGCGCTGTTGTTGCTGGGAGCGTGGATGGCGCTGGAAGCGTGGTGCCCGGCGGCGGGCTGGCGGTTGCCGGCGCTGGGGGTGCTGGCGACTTCGCCGTTCCTCATTTCGCAGACGATCTTCACGTGGCCGAAGGCGCTGGCGGGCTTTTTCCTGGTGCTGGCGGCGCATGACTTAGCGCGCCGGCGGCCGGCGGCGCGGGTGGGTGCGTGGGCGGCGCTGGCGTATTGGGCACATCCGTATGCGGCGGTTTGGACCGTCGGTTTCGGGTTGGTTTACGCGGTGGGACGGCAATGGCGCGAGGGGCTGACGCTCGCCGCCGTGGTCGCGCTGGCGGTAGCACCGTGGCTGCTTTGGACCCGGCTGGGGCTGCGGATTCCCGACGACCTGTTGGCGCAGAACTTCGACCGTCCGGCCCTCCCGCTGGCGGATCATCTGCAATGCCGGTTCGATAACTTTTGGCACACGCTGGCGTTCCCGCCCCATGTCTTCCAGGAGCAGAACGGCCGCCCGGCGCTGCGGTTCGCCACGAGCGGCGGGCTGGGCACGCTGGGGCTGCTGGCGCCGGTGGCTTATTGGGCGTGCTGGCGGTTGCGGCGCACGCACTGGCGACTCATCGTCGGCGGGGCGGTGTTGCCGCTGCTGGGACTGCTAGCGGTGTTCAGCCACGCGGTCCCGCTGCCGCTTTACGGGTTGAACGCCACGGCCGTCTGGCTGCTGGTCCTGGCACTGGCGGCGCTGTCGGCGGCGGGTGCGCGGGAGGGTGGGGTCCTGACGCTGCTCGCCGGGCAGACGGCGCTGCAAGTCGCTCTGCTGGGCATGCATGCGCACGAGGTTGGCTTCGGGTGGCCCCCGGCCGGGCCAACGGAGTTTTACGGGCTGCTGGGGCGTCCGGCGGAGATCGCGGACGCGCGTTTGCAGGTGAACTTCGACGTGCCCATCGCCGTGAACGGGGATACGCGCCGCGTGATCTGGTCCGAGCCGCCCACGCGGCTGACGTATCCTCACATCGCCCTGCTGCCGGGGGCGCACTTCCAGTGCGCGGTGGCGATCCACCCGCACGTCTGGGCCGAGGGCAACGCGGACGGGGCGGAGTTCGTCCTGGAGGTCGCTTGCGACGGGCAAGTCCGGCGGCTCTGGAGTGCGACGGTGGACCCGTTTTCCCGCCCGGCCGACCGCGCCTGGCGGCCCGTGGACGTGGACTTGGGCGAGTTCGCCGGCCGCACGGTGGATCTGATCTTGCGAAACGGCCCCGGCCCGGCGGGTAACGCATACGCCGACTGGTGCCTGTGGGGAGAGCCGGCGCTGACCGAGCCGGGAGGGAAATAACGTGAAAGCGGCCCCACCGTTGGAAAAACCTGTCGCGGAAGCAGTCACGCTGCCCGCCGTCTCGGTGGAAAACGTGGGCAAGACCTACGCCATCTGGACCTCGCCGATGGCGCGGCTGCGCGGGCGGGCATGGAATTTCCTTGGCGCGCTGCCGCTGCTGTCGCGCGGCTGGTCAGCCCGGCTGCGGGCGCGCGGGGCGGCGGGGAGACGGGATTTCCACGCGCTGCGGGGCGTCACCTTCCAGGTGCGGCGCGGGCAGAGCGTGGGCATCGTGGGGCGCAACGGCTCGGGCAAGAGCACGCTCCTGCAAATCATCGCCGCCACGCTGCGGCCCAGCGAAGGGCGCACCGTCACGCGCGGGCGGGTGGTGGCGCTGCTGGAGCTGGCCAGCGGGTTCAACGCGGAGTTCACGGGCCGTGCCAACGTGCTCATCAACGCCGCCATCCTCGGCCTCAGCCGGCGGCAGATCGCAGAGCGGTTCGAGCAGATCGCCGCCTTCGCGGAGATCGGCGATTTCATGGAGCAGCCGGTGAAGAATTACTCCAGCGGGATGATGCTTCGCCTGGCCTTCGCGGTGAGCGTCCACCTCGACCCGGAGATCCTCATCATTGACGAGGCCCTGGCTGTCGGCGACCTGGGATTTACCCGCAAGTGCATTGGACGCATCGAGCAGTTCAAGAAGGCGGGCGGCACGCTGCTCTTCGTTTCCCACGATCCCGGCTCCGTGGTCACGCTCTGCGACCATGCCGTGCTCATCGAGCGCGGCGAGCTGCTGCTCCAGGGCAGTCCCAAACTGGTGACGGGCAATTTCTTGAAACTCCTCTTCTGCCCGCCCGACCAATACGAGACGGTGCGCGCCAGCGTCCTCGCCGCCGTCGAGCCGCCGGCGGAGGAAGCTGCGCCGCCCACCCCTCCCGCCGGCGACGCGCTGCCCGCCGGGAAAATCCGCACCGCCCTGGCCGCGTCGGCGTCTTCCCCCCCGCGGCCGGCGGCTTTTCTCGTGCCGAACATGGTTTCCCGCAGCGTGATCTCCTATCCCTCGTCCGGGGCACTGATCGAAAACCCCCGCGTGCTCGACCCCGCCGGACGTGAGGTGAACATGCTCGTGCGTGGGGAACGCTACTTCTACCATTACGAAGTTGCTTTCGCCGAAACGGCCGTGGGCGTGCGCTTTGGCATGATGATCAAAACCGTCAGCGGCGTGGAGTTGGGCGGCTCCAGCTCCGGCGAGGCGGAACGGCTGATTCCCCACGTCCCCGCCGGCGCGCGGCTGACGGTGCGTTTGGGCTTCGACTGCCGGCTGCTGCCCGGCGCGTATTTTCTCAACGCCGGGGTCAACGCCGCCGTGCAGGGCGAACGGCGCTTTCTGCACCGGCTGGTGGACGCCTGCCTCTTCCGCGTGCAGGACGAGATCGGGCTGCCCACCGCCGGGTTCGTAGATTTCGGGATCAGCGCGTGCGTGGAGGATCAAGCCGGCCACGCGCTGCTGTCCGAGGCTTCATAGTTCGTCCGCGAAATCCCGCCGCGTGCGGGTGAACGCGGCGTGCCCCGCGAGCAGGCAGCCCGCGCTCACCGCCAGCATCAACGCATACTCGCCGGCGTCCGGCGGCACGCCCCAGACGAGCAGGTTGCGGCTCTGGTCCACGAACCACGCCAGCGGGTTGTAGCGCACGAAGGGCATCATCGCCGGGGGCACTTTGCTGATGGGGTAAAAGATCGCGCTGCCATACATGAGGATGTTCAGGATCACGATGATCGAGGCGTTCAAGTCCCGGAAGAACACGCCCACGGTCGAGAGCGCCCACGACAGCCCCAGGTTCATCATCAGCAAAGGCGGCAGCAGCACCGGCCAGAGCAGAAATGTCCAGGCGATGTGCCCGCGCAGCACCAGCAGCCCCAAGGCCATCGGCGCCAGGCTCAGGCACATGGTGATGAGCGCGGAGAGCACTTGCGTGACGGAAAGGATTTCCAGCGGGAACACCACTTTCGTCACGTAGTTAGGCTGCGAAACGATGAGCATCGGCGCGCGCGTCAGGGTTTCTGCGAAGACGTTGAAGACCATCAGGCCGCCGAAGAGCGCCAACGCATAATCCGCCGGCCCCTCCGAGGGATGGCCCGTGAAGCGGGCATTGAAGATGAGTCCGAAGACCACGCTCTCGACCGCTAGCAGCATCAGCGGGTTGAGCAGTGACCAACCTATCCCTAGGTGTGAACCTTGGTAGCGCCCGAGTGAGTCGCGCCGCGTGAGTTGCCAGAGCAGGTGCGCATGCCCCCGCAACGCCCGCCACAGCGCGGGCATTTGGCGCCAGGAGGCGTCCCCCGGTTCATCCCGTGCCGAGTTGACGCAGATCATTTCATCCATAAATATCCGGATGGAAGCCGAGATTGGTGGGATCGGCAAATTGTGCTTGTCCTGCCTCGGTTCAGTCTGACAGCTTCTGGAGGGCAGGGCGGCGCGTGCCCCTCCAAAGGCGAAAACCAGAGCTGTCGTTGAGCACCTGAAACATCGGCGCATTTCGACGGGCCGGCGCTATGCTCGGCGGCTGATGATCCCCCTCGTTGCGGAGCCACCGGGACGCCGCGGCCGGTTCGATTCCCTCGACGGCCTGCGCGGGCTGGCCGTGCTCATCGTTTTTCTGAGCCACACCGGCAACATCGGGGCCCATCTCCTGCCGGGCGCGGACTTCGCCGGCACGGGAAAGTGCGGCGTGTTCCTATTCTTCGTCCTCAGCGCGTTCCTGTTAACCCGCTCGTTCCTAGCCGCCGGCCGGGAGGCTTTCCGCCGTCCCTTCCTGCTCAACTACGCACTCCGCCGGGTGTTGCGCGTTTACCCGCTTTATGCGCTGTATCTGTTGGTCGCGCTGGTGACTTCCCTCGGCCTGTGGCGGCTCCGGGGCTGGCCCGCGCCGGTCGGAGAACCAATGACGCTGTCGCCGGCGGATTTCTGGCGGCAGCTCACCTTGCAACGGGGCATGGACATCACCTGGAGCATCCTCGTGGAGTTTCGTTACTATTTTCTGTTGCCCCTCGTGGCGCTCGCGTTTGCCGCCGCGGGCCGGACCCGGTTCTGGATTTGCATCCTTTTCACCGTGGCCGGGGTTGCCGCCAGCCGGGGGATCTGGCCGCCGTCGGATTTATTACCGAACGACCCGCGTCTGGGGCCTTACCTGCCGGTTTTCTTCCTCGGCTCCCTGGCCGCCGTGGCGCACCTCCGCTGGCGCGAGACCGGCTGGCACGAGCGCGCCGGGGCACGTTGGCTTCTGGAAGCGGCCGGCTGGCTGGCCCTGGCGCTGCTGGTCGGCCTGATCCCGGCCGTCGCCTCCCACCTGCTGGGTCACCCCGTGCCCCCCCGGACCGTCCACCGGCAACTCCTGGCGATGGGCCTGCTGTGGGCGGTGGTGCTGCTGGCGTGCCTGGAAGGCGCCGGCGGGTTGCGGCGCGTCTTCGCGGGCCGCGCCTTGCGGGTCGTGGGATGGATCAGCTTCGGCGTTTACCTGTGGCACGTCACCCTGATCAAGGCGGCGCGCTCGTTCGACTGGAACCCGGCGCTCCAGGGCTGGGCGGCGCTGGGCGCGACCCTGGTTTGCGCCGCGTTGAGCTACCGCGGGATCGAGCGGCCAGCGATGCGGGTGCGCCTCCGCCCGCACGGGGAAACCGCGTCCGGGACGGAGGTTAAACCAACGGGCGCGGGAGGTTACTGAGCGGTCAGCGTGCCCGTCGGGGCACCGTCGCCGCCGACGTTGCCGCTGACGCGGTTGTTGCCGTAGGAGAGGATGGCCCCGCCGCCGGTGGAGATCAGCCCGACGTTACCGTTGTCGGTGACGGAAACGGTGTTGACCCGGATGGTGGCGCCGACGTTCACCGAGGAGACGCCGTTGGTGCCGTTGTTGGCGGCGACGCAGGCGCCCAGGTTCACCTCCACGGCGGCGCCCGTGCCGGAAAACGCCAGGAACCCATTGGCGGTGTTGCCCGTGGCCGCGCAACCGTTGGCCGTGACCTTGGCACGGTCCTCCGCGCGCAAGCCGAACTGGCCCTTGCTCAGGACCACGCCCTCCAGGGTTGCCTGGGCGGTGGCTCCCGTGCCGGGTCTGACGAGCACGGCGCCGCCGGGGCAGTTGCGGATGGTGGAGTTGGTGATGAAAAGCTGGGCGGCGCCGGCGGCCGGCTCGAAATCCACCCCGTAGGAGGTCGAACCGACACTGCCAGTGATGGTGCAGTTCTCGATGTAAAGGGCCTTGCCGGCGACGAAGCGGATGCCGTTGAGACCGTTACCCGCGCCGTTGATCTCGAGGTTGCGCAGGATGACCACGTCGTTGGTCCCGGCGTTGATGACGACCCCGTTTTGGCCGCTGTTCAGGATGCCCGCGATGGAGCCGCCACTGCCGTCAATGACGAGGGCCTTGGTGATGGTCACGGCGCCGAAGCCGCCGGGGTCGAGGACGTTGATCTCCCCGCTGGCGGCGGTTTTGGAGATGGCCCCGGCGAAGGTCTTACAGGGCGCGGTGCGGCTGCACGGGTTGGCGTCGTCGCCGACGCCGGAAACCCAGGTGCGAGTGGCTTGGGCGTGGAGGGAGGAAGCGCCCGTCAAGAGGACGCCGGCGAACAGGGAGGCGCGGAGGGCGGGTGCGATTTTCATGGTTGGATCAGGGAGGGGGGGTGCGGGGCACGTCTAATACCGTTCGTTGAAAGCTGGGAACAGGGCACTTATACTTCAACAGAGCAGAATAGTCCAGACTTTTTTCCGACGGACGAATCCCCGTCGGCGCCTGGGTCCAACCCCCGCCGGCAAGCCGCGCGCGATTCGCCGTCGCGCCGGTCGGGGCGGCGGGTTACAGATCCTCGGTTCGTCTCCTTGCCATGTCTGCTCCCCGCGTCATTGTGGTCGTCCTCGGGATGCACCGCGGAGGCACCTCAGCCTTAGCGGGGTTGTTGCGGGTGCTGGGCGTGGAGTTCGGAACCGACCTGCTGCCAGGTCAGCCAGAGAACCCGCTGGGCTTCTTCGAGCACCGCGCGTTGGTGTCGGCCAATGACGCCATCCTGCGGGCGGCGGGTGCGGCCTGGGATGAGCCGCTGCCGGAGCGGGGGGCGCCATTTTGGCGGCGGGTGTCCGCGAAACCACTCGCGGAGGCCGCGCGGCGGCTCCGGGAGGAGCTGGGCGCTGGGACGGCGGCGCCGTGGGGATTGAAGGATCCACGCATGGCCCGGCTGCTGACGCCCTGGCGTGAGACGTTTGCGCAAATGGGCGCGCGACCGGCTTTCGCGTTGATCGTCCGGCATCCGGCGGAGGTGGCCGCTTCCCTCCGCGCGCGGGGCAACGACGCGCGCAACGCCCGGCTCCTTTGGCTCGAACACCTGTTGGCGGCGGAGCGGGACACGCGCCGGAGTGCCCGCGTCATCGTCACTTACGACGCGCTGCTGGTGGACTGGCGCGCCGTGGCGCAACGGCTGGCGGACGCTTTCGGCCTGCGCTGGCCGCGCGACCCAGCGGACCCGGCGGTGGCCGGGGAAGCAGACGCCTTTCTGCGACCCACCCTCCGCCACCACCACGCCAAGGCGCCCGGCGGCGGAGGGGACGACGGCGTGGCCGGAGAAGTTTACGGCCTGCTGCGCCGGCTGTCGGACGGGGCCGACCTGGACGCCCCGGAGGTGCTGGCGGCGCTTGATGCCCACCGCCGCATCATCGCCGACCTGACCTGGCAACACACCGCCGGAGTCGCCCGGCTCGGCGCGCAACGGCTGCGCGCGCAAGGCATCATGGATGCTCAGGCCACCGAGTTGGAGGGACTGCGCGCCGTGGTCGCGGCCCTGCGCCTGGACCGGGCGGTGGCTCAGGGCGTGATGGACGCCCAGGCCGTCGAACTTCGCGCCGCGCGGGACAGCGCCGCGGCGGCCCTGACCGAGCGGCGCGAGGCCCAGCGGGTCATGGACGCCCAGGCCGCCGAGGTGAACTCGCTTCGGGGCGAACTGGCGGCCTTGCGCGCGGACCGCGACGATGCCCAGGTCATCATGGAACAACTCAGCGCCGAGTTGGCCTGCCGACCGACCCCGGCCCTGCCGCCGCTGGGAGCCGCGTAAGTTTCCTCTTTCCGACCGGGGGCCGTTGGCTTACGGGGAATTCTCGCCGTGCACCCGTTTGTCGAGTCCCCCTGGCGCATCCTGTTGCTGGACACTAAACGGTCCAACCCCAACCATTACCTCTGCCTGGCCCTGCGCGACGCCCTGCGCGTCCATCCCCGGGTCGCCGCCGTGGAGTTGGTCAACTATGGGTCTGCCCTGGCGGCGGCTGCGCGGGCTGTGGACGGTGGCGGGTTCGACCTGTTCCTGGCCTTTGACGGAGAGGAGATGGACGAGGCGCTGTGTGCGAGTGCGGCCCGGCTCTGCCGGCGCAGCGCCCTGTGGGTGACGGAGGACCCTTACGAACGGACGCTCAACGTGCATCGCGCCCGCTTGTTCGACCTGGTCCTGACAAACGACTCGGCCAGCGTCGGCGCCTATTCCGGCCGTGCCCGCCACCTGCCCTTGGCGGCCAGCGAGGCGTGGCATTTTTACCCCGCGCCCGCGGCGGACGGAGCGCCGCACCGCTACCTCCACGACGTGTTTTTCGCCGGCACGGCGTGGCCGAACCGCTCGCACTTCCTGCGGGAACTGACCGTGGCGCTGCCGGACTTGCGCTACAAAATCGCCTTGCCCGCCAACGAACACCTGCCGCGGCCGGACCTGATCGTGCAACGGCCGGCGTCCTCGCTGAAATGGCGAACGCCCAACGCGGAGTTCTGTCGGCTGGCCAACCTCAGCCGCATCACCCTAGGCCTGCACCGGGACTTCAGCGGCGGCCCCGGCAACCCGTCGCGCGCCGCCACGCCGGGACCGCGGCTCTTTGAAACCGCGTTGGCCGGCGGTTTTCAACTCGTGGACGGGACGCTGACGGAGATCAGTGACTTTTACTCGGTCGGCGCCGACCTGGACGTGTTTACCGCCACGGCCGAGGCCGTGGCCAAGGTGCGACAACACCTCGCCGACCCCGGCCCACGCGAGGCGATGGCCCGCACCGCGCAACGGACGACCCGTGAGCGCCACCTCTACGCCCACCGGGTGGACCGACTCCTGGACTGGGCGGCCGAGATCCCACCCCGGGCGATCTTCGCCCCGCCGGCCGTGGGGGAGGACACCAGTCCGCGCCGACGCCGGCTGCTCTACGTGGCCCACAGCACGACGGCCCGGGGGCATTTCGGCGGCGTGGAAGTGGTCATGGACCTGTTGGCGCGCGAGTTGCACGGGGAGTTCGAGATTTTCAGCTACGTCTCGACCTGTCGGGACCGGGCCAGCGTCGGCGCGGTGCTCTACGGGCCGGAGGCGGTGGAATTGCGCCGGTTCGACTTTCCCCCTCTGCCGGAGGACGCCTTCCTCACCTGCCCGGCGCGCGAGGCGGCGTTTGCCCAAACCCTTAGGGACTGCGCGATTGACCTGGTGCACTACCACCATTTCATCGGGCACGTTCCCTCCCTGCCCTTCGTCTCCCGGGCCTACGGCGTGCCGGGGACGCTCACGGTGTATGACTACTACCCGGTTTGCGCCAGTTTCAACCTGCTCAACTACGACCGCCGCTTCTGCCGCATCGAGGACTTGCCCATCGAGACCTGCGACGTGTGCCTGAGCGCGCTGTTTGACCACCCGGCCGGCTCTCAGAGCCGGCGGCGGGCGTTCTTCGGACGAGTTTTCGACGCCCTGGATGCCGTTATCTTCATCAGCGAGGACACCCGGAAGCGCACGCAACGGCTCTACCCCAGCGTGGACTTCTCGCGGAAAACCCTGGTCACGGACCTGCCGGTGCCCTACCACGACCGGCCGGCGCACGTCCCGCCCGCCGCGCGCTGGTCCCCCGGCGCCCCCCAGGTCGTCTCCTTCGGCAACTTCACCCAGCCCAAGGGCGCGGATGTGATGCTGCGCGCCTTCAACCAACTGCGGGACAGTCGCTTCGAGTTTCACCTCTACGGTCGGCTCGACGAGCCATATCCCGTCCTTTTGCAGGCGTTGAATTTCCCCAACCTGCGTGTGCACCAGCGCTTCTCCCCCGGCAGTTTGCACGAGGTGCTGGCAAGAGCGGCGCTTTCCTTGCACGTCTCCATCTGGCCGGAGACGTTCTGCATCACCGTGGCGGAGGCCATGCATTTTGGCGTCGTGCCCATCGTCAGCGATCTCGGCGCGCCCGGCGAACGCATCGAGCACGGGGTCAACGGTTTCAAGGTCCCGCCGGATTCTCCCGGCCCGCTGGTTGAGCTGCTGCGGGGATTGGAGGCGGACCACGCCCCGGCCGTGCGCTGCGCCGAGCGGCTCGCCGCCGTGCGCGTCCACGACGCGGCCCAACATGGGAGTGTCATGCGCGCGCATTACCACTCCCTGCTGGCCCGAACGTCGGCCCTCCCTCACGCGGGGGCGGCGGAAGCCGGCGCGTTGCGGGCCGACCTCACGCGGGCGGACTGCGGCCCGGCGCTGGCGAACCCAAGCTGGTGTCTTTCTCCGCCGCTGCCCGTGGCGGCCCCGGTGGCCGACGCCTCCGGGATTGGCGCCGCCAACCACCCCCCCGGCGGCTTCTGGCGGCGGACCGCGCGGCGGGCCGGCGGCTGGTTCAAACCGCGCGGTCCTTCCCCTCTCCCGCCGACGGCACCCGGCCCCGCCGCATGAACACGTCCGTCCAGACCGTGCTCCTCGCCGGCTCGTTCCCGGACCGGCTGAACACCAATGTTCGCCTGCGCCGTGCCGCCGCGGAGGGTTTTCGCGAATGCATGGGCGGCGCCCCGGCGGTGCGCGAGTGCCGCCACGACGAACTCCCCGTGGCCGTCGCCGGGAATCGGCCCGATCTCGTGTTGCTGATGGGCTCCTGCCACGCGGACCAGCTCGACTACGGACCGCTGCGGGCGGCCTGTGACCGCGCCGGGTCCCGGCTGGCGTTCTGGCTGCATGACGACCCCTACGAATTCGACACGAACCAGCGAGCCTGCGAGGTGGCCGATTTCGTGTTCACCAGCGACCGTTGGGCGGCGCGGCATTACTCTCACCCACAAGTCTTTCACCTCCCCCTGGCCGCCTGTCCGGCCACCCACCGCCGGGACCCGCACGGCCAGCGTTACGTGGACCTTTTCTTCTGCGGGGTCGCCTTTCCTAACCGCGTGGACCTCCTGCGCGACTTGGCGCCGGGATTGGCGGGGGCGAACGCGACCGTCTATGGCGAGGGATGGCCGGAGGACCTGCTCGCGGCCTTCTGCAAGAACGAGCGCCTCGACGAACCCCGGGTGGCGGACTTTCACGCCGCCTCCCGGCTCACGCTCAACGTCGGGCGCCACCTCGACCTCGCTAACCGGCGCTTCCAGCTCCCGGCTTCCACGCCGGGTCCGCGCACCTTCGAGGCGGCGATGGCCGGCGCGGCGCAACTGGTGTTCCTGGAGAGCACCGAAATTCTGGATTACTTCGAACCGGGTGAGGAAGTGCTGCTCTTCAACGACCCGGCGGAGGCCGCCACGGTGCTCCTGGATTTCCGACGCGACGACCGGCTCGCGGCCCGGGTAGGGGCCGCGGCCCAGCGCCGCGCGTTGGCCGAGCACACCTATGTCCACCGCGCCCGGCGGCTGCTGCGTTGCATCCAAGGGAAAGAGAAACCGGGCTGAAATTCACTCGCTACTGGACCGGGTTTAAGAGCCAGTAACTAAGTCACAACGCCCTGGCAAGAATGAGAGGCGTATCTGCTCACTTGGTTAGCATCGCGAGCCCGATGAGTGCGAATAGTAGTCTATACCGTCGTTGCATCCACAACGCGGTCTCAAATCCCAGTCCACGCTGGAGCGCTCGTAGAAACCATGCGACGTGTAAAAGCCACCCAATAACGCTCCAGCGCAATAGCCTTGGCAGGACGCCAAGCGTGGCTAAACCGACGAGTGTCGCATAAGCGGCCGCAAAGATGCACAGGCTTGCAAGAAATGTTCGCCGACGGCCGAACACCACGGCGCTGGTGTGAATCCCGTTGAGGAGATCGCCCTCGTAGTCACGCACTTCTTGGTTGAGATGGCCGCCGGCAAACACCAAACCGAAGAAGAGACTGATCGCGAGACCTTTTGCATCTAGGGAGTGCGATAAGGTGTAACCGAGCAAAAAGTGCAGCGCGCCTCCGAGCAGATGATTGATCGACGCCGCGATTGGCGTGCTCTTGCCAAGACTCGGCGAACACGAATACAGGAGGCTGAGGGCGGCGACCGCAGCACCAAGCAGCATGGCCGGGCCGCCGACGGCAGCGAAGGCGGTATTCGCGAAGATGAGGAGAGCGATCGCAACCTGCGCGACCCGACGTCTGCTAATGCCCCGCCGGGCAAATACGCGTGCCGCCCGCCGCAGATCACAGGTGTCGCTGCGGTGCCCAGCCCAATCATTGAGGACAAAGATGTGGGACGTGAGTGCGAGGCTGCCAAGGAGTAGTAAACCTAGCCGGATCACGCCGGACCTTTCGAGGCTGAAGCCGCCGAGGAAACTACCGAGAATTGGAGACGCTTGAAGCGCAAGCACCTCCGGCGCGCGGGTGGACGCGAAGTGTTGCATGACTCGCGCGTAATGCCGAACGGGCGATTGAGTAGTCATGGTGGTGATTGATGCAGCGGTCCGGGTTCAACACCAGCCGCTTCGTAAAGCCGGAGCCACAGGGCGTAACCAAAATCCTCGGACCAGTAAAATCGTTTTATCTTCGCGCTCAGGTCGTTGTGATAAAGCAGTGGCGGCGAGCGACGAAGCTGGGCAAAGTCGTCGCGGCCGATGCGCAGAAGCAGATCGTCCATCGCCTGTCGCGCGTTCGCATCCGGGGATGACGCCATTGTTTCGGTTAGCCGACGCGCCGCATCACTCCAAATCTCCTGCCCCGCAGCGGGAAGCGCCAGCCGCTCCGTTGGCAGCGGGACGGCGCAACCAAGCTGCCGCAATTCGGCGCTGCGGAGATAGGGCACCAAGGGCGCTTTGGCGTAGTAAACCCAGATGTCCTCGTCCCCAAACGAGCGTTGGAGCGCATGGCAAAGGTTCTCCGCGGCAGGCGGGTCAAGTTCGCGAAGCATCAAATAGACGTGCATCTGAATAGCGATGTCTGCCGGGTTTGGATCGGTTCCGGGATCTATAAGCTGATATTGCTTTTGCGGGGCGAGCCAGGTGCGGTATAAGCCCCTCGCATCACGATAGCTTGCAAGCTTTGCCAGCATACCTTGCCCTCTCGGGTCACCAGCGCCTAGTCCAGCGATTCTCCACACTAAAGCTGTGTCGTCAGCGTCCGGAGTAATGACGGCTCCCAGCGTGCCAATGGTGGGTCCGTCCGGCAACCCATGATAGCGGACTAATCCATCCTTTTCGATCTGGGCCGCAAGGTGCCGTCGTGCACGCTCCACCACATCGTCGAGGCTTCGCTGGCGTGCGACCGGCGAGAGCAGATCCACCAGCATGGAAGTCAGGAACGTGTTCATTTCTCCTTGCGGGGCTTCGTAACGAAGTCCCGTGGTATGCGAGGTGAGCCAAAAGCCGTGGCCGCTCTGCCGTTCCCGCAACAAAGACGCCGCGCGCGTTGCCATTGCCTCCAACTCAGGCCCCGGCGCCGGATTCGGTGGTATCGTGGCAGTTTCGTTTGCAGGCTCCGGTGTGGTCACGAAGACGCGCTGTTCACGAACAATGCGGACATCGCTTCTTGGCTCGACGCAAACCGCGAGCTGGAGCACACGCTCCCCCGGTGGAACGCCCCACGTTCTGGCAGAGACGCGCCAGCCCGAAGGCGAGTCGGTGTGCATGGCTTCGTTGACGTCCGCCCGCGGTAGAAAGTCCTGGGTTGAGCCGATTATGATCCCGTCTATCACCAGCAACAGGCGGGCAGGCATTCGCCCGCCCGCGAGTGCCCATCCCTCGAGCACCGTTCCGGCTTCCAGGAGAGGAATTTCTCCGGTGCCCGGAAGAGGTGTCGGCCCTACACGCTCAATCGAGCCGACCGCGCCGCACTGTAGGTCGCCGCGCGCCGGGGAATGACGCAGCTCGGTGAGGAACGGAATGTTGCGGAGATCCCACGCGGCACGCATGGAGGCGGTGCCTTTGGCGAAGATAAGCTCGTCACTCGTCTTCGTATACCAGAAGGCTCCTATCGTCTGCACGCCGACCGACGCCGCCATCGCCAGGATAAACAGGCCGCGTGCGAGCGGGCGCAGGACGAGCGGGACGGGCGCGAGCATCCACACCAGGATCGGCAAGAGGTCGGTCAGCCAACGCGGACCCCATGACACTCCGCCGCGCCAGTCTATTTGTGAATAAAGTAAGAATTGGGCGGCGACCGCAACACCGAGCGCCGCGGCGAGTCCTTGCGAGCTCCGTGTGCGCAGCCGCTGCACTAACCCCAGGGGAACGAAGAGGAGGAACGGCGAAAAAACGAGCAGGCCGCGCGTCGGGCTAACCAGCAAACCGGCCACCCCTGACCAGCCCGGCTGAAAGAAGTGGGGAGGAGTCCTCCCAGAGACGTATCCACCGGCAAGGTGACCGATAAAGCTGAGGTTGTAGTAAAGGAGCGCCGCCAGCGGGACAACGGCGCCGGCGAGAAGCCACAAGGCATTGCGCCAGTAACTCCAAACCATGAAGAGAATTATCGCACCGGCAACTAGCGCGTCTGGCGGACGGTTCGCTGTCATGAAAACACATACGGCACCGAGTAGCGCCGTGCGCACGGGTGAGGCAGGGGTGACGATCAGCAGTAAGGCCAAGGCGATCAAGAGCTCGCCGGTTCCATGCTGCCAGAGTGCCTGGCTGGAGATCATCCAAGTATTGGTCCCGAAGGCGAACACCAAGGCGAGCGGAGGGCTCCACGGGCTGGGGTCGCGACGCAGCACCAGGAACATCAGAATACTTGCGACCGAGGCCAGAAACGATGCCGAAAGCTTTTCCATCAACTCCGCCACCCGGTCAATCTGCGGCTGCTCCCAACCGTGTGCGTTGAGCCAGAGAACGGCGGGAAGATAGAGGGGAGCTACCAGCAATGGTGTTACCACGGGATACATGGAAGCGAGTTGATGCTGGCGGGTGCGGACCATCCAGTAGGCCCACGACTCGAGGTAGTTGACCTTGCCGTGAACACCCGCCGGCCGATTCCACGCTGGAATCATCGAATGGCCATGCGCCACCAGGCGCGCGTTCGCGTCGGTCTCGAGCGTGCCCTCATGCCAAAGAATCAGCGGCTGATATCGAGCGCACATGGAGTCCCCTACGCCGATCTGCCGCAGGTTCGCGTTATAGACAAAGAAACAGACCAAGCCCAAGAGGACCGGCGCCTTCAAAGACTGCGGGTGGAAGCGAGTCGATCCCCTGGACGATGGCGAAATGTAAACTTGCACGGTCAAGGAGGCTCTAACGTTATGGTTGTAGCAGTGCGGTGGTTCTGCCCTTATCACAATTGTAGCAGCGTGATGGTAATGCTGCAAAAAGCCACGCGCTATACAATCTGTTGCGGTTCAAACGCCGCTGTCACATCCCGTCTTGGGGCGGAAGTTGCCTTTGCAACACTACCGGAAGAATCACCGCACACTTTGGGCTTGCTTCAGTAGGCAAGCATCGTCCGCTGCATGGTCTTACAACACCTGCTCACTGCTCGGGCGCCTGCCTTGTCGTCGTGTAGAAAAGATTGTATTTCAGAATGGCGTAAACAGCTCTAAGACCATCTCGCCAGCCAATTTTTTTCCCTTGTTGGTATGTGCGACCATGGTAGGAGATGCCGACCTCATGAATCGTGCAATTAAGTTTGGCGATCTTGGCTGTGATTTCCGGCTCAAAGCCGAATCGATTCTCTTCGATAACGACGGCTTGGATGATCTCTCGACGGAACATTTTGTAGCACGTTTCCATGTCCGTGAGATTGAGATTAGTGCACATGTTCGATAGCAGCGTCAAAAAACGGTTGCCGACCATGGGCCAGAAATAAATTACACGGCGTGCCCTGCCGCCTACGAAGCGCGATCCGAAGACAACATCGGCGCCCCGGTGGACGATCGGATCAATCAACTTAGGGTATTCTTGTGGGTCGTATTCGAGATCTGCATCCTGGACCACCACGCAGTCTCCGGTGGCCTCGCGAAAGCCAGTGCGCAATGCGGCGCCTTTTCCTTGGTTCAGCTCGTGGAAAAGAAGCTTATCCAACAGCGGTCGCGCTTCCTCCTCCAAGATTTCCCGGCTGCCATCGTTTGACGCATCGTCCACCACGATAATTTCGAGATTTCGCACCGGGCCGTTGCGCACGGCGCGAACTATGCCAAGAATTGTAGCCCGCTCGTTGTAGCAAGGAATGATAACTGTGAGCTTCAGCCCAGAGTCTAGCAATGGCTTCGACATTTTGATCGCGCAGAGGTGCTGGCAGGGACATCTAGACGAACGGATGAATTTGCCTAGGATTAACGTTTCTCTGCGCGTATCAGTGCCCTGACCGGCAGTGTTGCGAGTTCCCGCGGGGAGTTTGGTAGAGTGCATAGACGACCTCGGCGCTGGTAGCTCCTTCGCCCTTCAAGTGGCGGCACTTTGCTCGGGAGATCATCCTGGTGTGGTCCCGAAAACTTGGACGGCACGGAGTGCCGGGTTGTGGGATGTCTGGCTCAGGTTGGCTTCGTATTCCACTGGGGATTGGTAGCCGAGGGCGCCGTGGAGCCGCGCTCGGTTAGAAAGATTTCGATGTTGTCGAAGAGTTCGGCCCGCGCCTTGAACGTGGGAGTCAAAGATGCGTCCGCCGATCAACTCGGTTTTGAGCGTGGCCCAGAAGCTCTCCATCGCGGCGTTATCGTAGCAGCAGCCCGCCACTCATGCTGGCCTCCACCCCATTTTGATGTAATAGGAGGCGTTCAGAGGTGAGCGCGGTCGGTGGTCCGCGGCCGCCAGCGCGGCCGGGCGCGCCCGCAGCCCTCGGTCCCGCATGAGTCGGGCGACGCGGCGCTGGCGACTGCGCGCCTTCAACCAGCCGCGCTCCCGGAAGCGGACGAGCACCAACCCCAAGCGG
>CAXTFX010000026.1:0-18377 GCA_964243185.1 uncultured Chthoniobacterales bacterium | reverse complement strand
CGCCGGCGGTTGACCCGGCCCATCGACGTCTCGGCCGCGCCCCCGGTGACGACCACCCCAACGCCCGCCCCGGCGGCGTCCGGCCCCGCTTGAAAATGCCGGCGCCGGATGATGCCTGCGGAACACGCGGAAAGAAAAATTCTCCCGCTTTTTTTCCGCGTCTTTCGCGTGTTCCGCGGGCCGTTCCCTTCGGCTCCGAAGTGACCCACCATCGCCCGTGTTCACCCGCCGCCTGACCGAAAACCGCCTCCTCGGCGGCGTGCTCGTCGCCGTGTTCCTCGTCATGTGGGCGCTCAACCCGGGGCGGTTCCTGCGGCTGGAAACCTTCCAGTCCATGGCCCTCCAGTTCCCCGAGCTCGGGCTGCTGTCCCTGGCGATGATGATCCCGATGCTGAGCGGCGGGATCAACCTGTCCCTCGTGGCCACGGCGAACCTCTCCGGCATCGTCACCGCCCTGGCGCTCCGGGCCTGGGTCGGCCCCGGCGCGGAGGGCGCGGCGGCGTGGGGCGGCATCGCCCTGGCGTTCGCCGCGGGCCTGGCGGTGGCGGCGGGCGTCGGGTGCGTCAACGGCCTGCTCGTGGCCTTCGCGGACGTCTCGCCCATCCTGGCCACGCTCGGCACGATGACGCTGGTGGACGGCCTGGCGGTGATCGTTTCCGGTGGCGGGGCCATCTCCGGGTTGCCCCGTGCGGTCGGCGCCCTGGGCCGCGATTCCCTCCTGGGCGTGCCGCTGCCGATGTGGCTCTTCGTGGGCATCGCCGTGGTGGCCGCGCTCGGCCTGGGCCGCTCCGTGCCCGGGTTCAACCTGCGCATGGTCGGGGCGAATCCGTCCGCGACCCGGTTCTCCGGCGTGCGCAACCGCGCCGTGCTCCTGGGCACCTACCTCTTCTCCGGTCTGCTCTGCGGGGTGGCCGGCCTGGTGATGCTGGCGCGCTTCAACTCCGCCAAGGCCGGCTACGGCGCGTCGTATCTGCTCGTCACCGTGCTCGCGGCCGTGCTCGGCGGGGTCAGCGTGACGGGTGGGTTCGGCAAGGTCTCCGGGTTGGTCCTGGCCCTGGCGATCTTGCAGATGATCTCCAGCGGGCTGAACCTCCTGCGCGTGAGCACCTACCTCACCGTGGCCATCTGGGGCGGGACCCTGCTGCTGGTGATGGCCCTGCGCCACTTCGCCCGGCCGCGGACCGCGGGCTAGAACATCTCGTTCACTGCTAACGCCCGAGTCAGTGTGAATAGTTGCCTCTAGCCACAGTAGTCAATGGAGATGGCGATGCTTTTAGTAGGCGTGTTAAGCCGTGATTGAACGAACGGTGACGCGATAAATTTTTGCTTGCCGCGATCGAGGTCCCCAGGGTTGTGAATCCATTCGTTCGAGTTCTCTTCACTCCCATCCGCCGGCTCAAATCCCAGCGTGATACTCATATGCACCGCAGAATCATCGAACTCCTCGTCCTCGTCCTCGCCCTGAGCAAAAACTTGGCGAGTGAAATTCAAGTAGCTGATCTCGGCATCGGTGAACTTCGGCTCGTCCCAACCTTGCCTCAGATCGGTGGGTTCGGAGAGAACTATCTCGCGACTGCCACCCCACTGAAGTAAAAGCATATCCACGCCGTCAGCGAGCGAGGCACCTTCAAGGCGGGTGTTCTGATACCAAGACACCAACTCGCTGAAAACACGCTCGCCGGTGAGGGGTTGAATCGATTGAAGTCGCCGACCAAGAGCGAGGAAGTCAGTGACCGCGGTTTCGAGATCAATGGTGGGCATAGCGGGGGACCTGATTGGGATTAGCGTCACGCCGCCGCGCGCAGCGGCGGGGCCATGAACTCGGGGCCGACGGGGTTCGTCACCGTGCGCTCCAGGATGCGGTCAATCTCGGCGTAATCCGCGGGGGACAGCTTCCACCCCATCGCCTCGTCCACGGCCCCGAGCTGACCCGGGTTCCGCGCGCCCCACAACGCGATCATCGTGTCGCCGCGGTCCAGGATCCAGCGGATCGCCAACCCGAGCACGGACCGGCCGTGACGCTCCGCGGCGAAACGTTTTAACTCCCCCACGGCGTCAAGGTATTGCCCGCGGCGGTCCGGTTGGAACTTCGGGTCGTTCCGGCGCAGGTCGTCGCCCTCGAACTTCGTTTCCGCCGTCATCCGCCCGGAGAGCATCCCCCGGCAGATCGCGCCGTAGGCCAGGACGAGCAGTTGGTGCTCCCGCGCGTAGGGCAGCACGTCGCCCTCGATCTCGCGCTCGAACAGGTTGTAGGGCGGCTGGACGCTGTCCAGCGGGGCGACCTGGCGCCAGGCCTCCATCTGCGCCGGCGAGTAGTTGCTCACTCCCAGCGCCAGGATTTTTCCCTCGCGCCGGAGGTCCAACAACACCTGCGCGGTCTCCTCGAACGGCACCAGCGTGTCCGGCCAGTGGACCTGATAGAGGTCAATCCGGTCGGTGCGCAGCCGGCGCAGGGAATCCTCGATCTCCCGCCGGATGCGGGCCGCGGTGGAGTTGCGGTAAACGTTGCCGTCAATCCACTCCAGCGCGGCCTTCGTCGCCAACACCGAGCGGTCACGGTAGTTGCCCTGCGCGAGCGCCTTGCCCACGATCTCCTCCGAGTTGCCGAACCCATAGACGGGCGCGGTGTCAATCAGGTTGATACCGTGGTCCACGGCGTGTTGGAGCGTGCGGATGCTGTCGGCTTCGTCCGTGCCGCCCCACATCCAGCCACCGATGGCCCAGGTGCCGAGGCCGATGCGGGAAATGGGGATGGGAACGCTTGGGTGGGAGAGGGTTTCAACAGGCATGACTTGCGGTGGTTGGGGATTCTGGGGCGAAGGTTTGTTTCGGAGGGTGAATCGTTCGCCCCGGGTAGATTTGGCCGTTGTTTTCCCCCTTCACACGCATCTCAGAGCCTGTTATGCACTTTGCCCAGCCGGTAAACTGCCGGCGCGGCCGTTGAACCCCATCAATCCCTCCGGCACCACGCGGCCCCGGGCGAGGAGACCCCGACCATGCCCATTCCCCCAGACATCACCGGACGAATCCCACTGCGGACCCGTGTTTTCACGGGCTTCTTTGAAACCGACACGGGGTTTCTCCGGTCGGTGCGGGTAGGGGAAACGGAAGTTCTCCGGGCCGTTTACGGCGCCGTGCGCGACGAGAACTGGGACACCGTTCCCCCCGAGTGCACCCCGGAGAGCCTGACGCAGGGGGAGGACCATTTCGAGCTCGTCTTCAACGCGGTCTGTCGGCTGGGGAGCATCCGCTACGTCTGGCGCGGGGAGATCTCGGGCCGGGCCAACGGCCTGCGGTTCCGGTTTGACGGTCGGGCCGAGTCCCGGTTTCGTCGCAACCGGATCGGGATCTGCGTGCTGCACCCGGTCGCGGAATGCGTGGGCCAACCTTGCCGGGTCCGGCGAGCGGACGGGACGTGGCGGGAGCAGGTTTTCCCGGACTTCATCTCGCCGCACCAGCCGTTTCAAGACCTGAGCGCCCTGGCGTGGCGGCCCGCGGGTCGTTTCGCCGCGGAGCTCGAGTTCGCCGGCGAGGTCTTTGAAACCGAGGACCAGCGCAACTGGACGGATGCTTCCTTCAAGACCTACGGCACCCCGCTGGCCCGGCCCTTCCCGGTCCCGGTGGCGCCGGGGGACGAGGTGCACCAGGCCGTGCGGCTCACCCTGGCCCCGGACGCCGGGGCGGCGGCCCGCCCGTCGGCGGCGGCTCCCGGGGACGACGAGGCGCCCCCCGTGACGGTGCGGGTGGACCCGGGGCACGTCGTCGGCCGCCTGCCCGACCTCGGTCTCGGCCTGGGTCGCGGCGGTGGCGAACTGGCGCCGTGGCAGGAGGAACAGTTGCGGGCACTGCGGCTGGACCACCTGCGGGTGGACCTGCCGCTTGACCGCCCGGACGACTGGCGGGAGCGGCTGCGGGAGGCCCGGCGAACCGCGGCGAGGGTCGGGACGCGGCTGCAGTGCGCGCTGTTCCTCTCGGACCAGGCCGCCGCGGAGCTGACGGCGTTCCGGGCCGCCGTCGGGCCGGAGGAGGTGGCGCGCTGCCTGGTTTTCCACCGGGCGGAAAAGTCCACCTCCGCCCGCTGGCACCAGCTCGCGCACGAGGTCCTCGCACCCCACGGCTACCGCCTGGCCACCGGCACCGACGCCTACTTCACCGAGGTGAACCGCGAACGCCCGCCCCGCGACGCCGCGGTTTGCTACTCCTTCAACCCGCAGGTGCATGCCTTTGACGACCGGAGCGTGATGGAAACCCTGGAGGCGCAGCCGGACACGGTGCGGAGCGCGGAACAATTCTGCGACGGCGACCTGGTCCTCTCACCCATCACCCTGTTACCCCGCTTCAACCCCAACGCCACCGGCGGCACCGCCCCGACCCCGGCGGCGGACCCCCGCCAGCGCACCGGGTTCGGCGCCGCCTGGACGGCGGGCACCCTGGCGGGGCTGGCCCCGCGGCCGCGCGTGGCGAGTCTGACCTTTTACGAGGTGGCCGGTGGGCACGGGGTCATGGCGCGGGAGGCCGCGGAGGTTTACCCCGTCTTTCACGTTTTCCGGGCCTTGGCCGGGGTGCGCGACCTGTTGGCCGCGAGCGTTTCCGCCCCGTCCCGGCTGCGCGTGCTCGCCGGCCACCGGGCGGAGGGCGGCGAACTGGTCTGCCTGGTGGTCAACCCCACCCCGGACGGGCAAACGGTCGAGTTCAGCGGCCCGGCGGGTCGCCACCTGCGCCGGGAGAGCCTGGGGGAGCGTTCGCCGGGCCGTTCTCCCGCCGCAGAGCCGGTTGCCGCCGGCCGGGACGGCGCGCCGGCGCGGTTCGCGCTGGACGCCCGCTCGGTCGCCATCCTCACGGGGCCATGAAGGCGTCAACCGCCGCGGAGCGGGTGCAGCAGATCGCCCGGGGCTTCGAGTTCGAGCCCCACCGCATCCGCTTCGACCAGACCGGCCGCTACGACGAGCCGCTGGATCGGGAGTTTCCCTTCCTCGTCAAGCTGTTCAAGATGCGGACCAACGGGCCGACCTGGCACGAGCGCCTGGAGCTGTTCATCCCGGTGGACGACCAGATCACGATGCGGACCGGGGATCGCCTGGTCAAACTGGCCCCCGGCGAGATCATGATCGTGGATAACCTCAAGCTCCACATCGCTCTCGCCGCGCCCGGTGCCACCCCGCGCGCCATCGTCATCTCCTTCCTGCCCGAGTTCGTTTACAGCCTGGGTTCACCCTCCCACGACTACTTCTGCCTGGGCCCCTTTTCCGCCCTCAAGGACAACCGCGTCCAGCTCGTGCGGGAGTCCCCGGCCCTGGCCGAGATGCACGGGATCCTCGCGCGGCTGCTGCGGTGCTACTTCGACCGCGAGGGCTACTACCAGATCGGGTGCAAAGCCTACTTCCTGGAGTTGCTCTACCAACTGGTCCGCTACTTCGCGACGGGTGAACCGGACGCGGCGGCGTTGAAGCGCCAACAGGAGCTCAACGTCCGGCTCAAACCGGTGCTCGACTACGTGGCCGTCCACCACGCGGAAACCATCGCCCTGGCCAAGGCGGCCTCGCTCGCCCACCTGAGCGTCTCGCAGTTCCTGAAGCTCTTCAAACGGGTCGCCGGGATGACCTTCGTCAGCTACGTCACCCACGTGCGTTTGTCGCACGCGGTCCGCCTGCTCAAGGAAACCTCGCTCACCATCGCCGAGGTCGCCCACGAGGTCGGCTTCTCGGACCAGAGTTACTTCGACCGCCGCTTCAAGGGTGCGTTCCACCAGACCCCGCGGGTGTTCCGCCAGCACCTGCGCCATGCGGAAATTGTCCAAAAGAAAGGCGATATCCTTCTAGGCGCCAATTTTGGGGCTCCCTAGCGTGGGCTTCGAGCCCCCCGCTCGTTCTGTCCCGCCCCCCCCCCGCCTCCCGCTCCCGGCGTCGGGTCGGCCGTCCGCGCTGCCCCGGCGCGCGGCTGGGAAGGTCCCGGCGTGGGGTCATGCCCGGAAAAATTCCATGACGACCCACCTCACCCTCCTCGGCGCCGGCGGCAAGATGGGCGGCCGCATCACGGCCAACCTGCGCCACCTCGACCACTACCAGATTGACTACGTCGAGACCAGCCCCACCCGCCGGCAGGAGCTCGCCGCCGAGGGGGTTCCCACGGTCGAACCCGCCGCGTCGTTGGCCCGGGCGGACGTGGTCATCCTGGCCATCCCGGACCGACTCATCGCCCCGGTCACGGCGGAGATCGTCCCCCAACTGCGGCCCGGCACCATCGTGCTCGGGCTGGACCCGGCCGCCGCCTACGCGGGCATCATGCCCCCGCGCGAGGACATCACCTACTTCGTGGCCCACCCGTGTCACCCGCCCCTGTTCTCCGACCGGGAGCCGGCCTCGGCGCGGAGCGACTGGTTCGGGGGCCGCGGCACGCTGGCGCAAAGCGTGGTTTGCACCCTGTTCCACGGGCCGGAGGAGCACTACGCCGTCGGCGAGCGGCTCGCGGCGGAGATGTTCGCCCCCATCCTGCGCACGCACCGGCTCACCATCGAGCAGATGGCCATCCTGGAGCCGGCCGTGGTCGAGTCCACGATGGCGACCTGCGTCACCGTCATGCGCGAGGCGATGGAAACCGCGGTGGCGATGGGCGTGCCCCGGGAGGCGGCCCTGGATTTCTGCCTGGGCCACATCCGCACGGAGCTCGCCATCGTCTTCGGCTTCGCGGGTTTCCCGTTCTCCGACGGGGCGTTGCGCGCCATCGAGCAGAACAAGCCCCGCATCTTCCGGGACGACTGGAAGCAGGTCATCTCCGTCCCGGCCCTGAAGGAAAGCGTGCGTGACATCTGCGCCGTCTGACCCTCTAACTCGTCGTTCTCCCACCCCCCACCGTCCTCCCCCCAAAGCATGAAACGCCTCGTCTTCCCCCTCGCCGCCCTGCTGCTCCTGGCCGGAGCGCTGCGCCCCCCGCTCGCGTCCGCCCAAACGGATAACAAAAAGCGGGTCATCGCGCTCTCCAATTCCTACTACGGCAACACCTGGCGCCGCCAGATGGTGGAGGCCTTCAAGGAGGAAGCCGAGAAGGCGAAGAAGGACGGCCGCATCTCGGACTACCTCGTCGAGAACGGCGACGGCTCGGTGAACCAGCAGGTTTCCCAGCTGAACGGGTTGATCCTGCGCGGCGTGGACGCCATCGCCATCAACTCAGCTTCCCCCACCGCGCTCAACGGCGTGATCGAAAAAGCCTGCGCCGCCGGCATTAAAGTGGTGGCCTTCGACTCCATCGCCACGACGCCCTGCTGCTACAAGCTGGATTTCGACTTCGTGGCCGCGCACCGGGACTCGACCCGGTTCATCCTCGATAACCTGCTCGGCGGCAAGGGGAACGTCCTGGTCGTGCGCGGCGTGAAAGGCTCCGCCCCGGACCAGATGATGTATCAGGGTCAGCAGGAAGCCCTGAAGGCTTTCCCGAACGTGAAGGTGGTGGGCGAGGTTTACGGCCAGGCGACAACCGCGGTGGCGCAGTCGGAGGTCAGCAAGATCCTGCCCAGCCTGCCGCCGGTGGACGCGGTGTTGACGCAGGGCGGCGGGGACGATTTCGGCGTGGTGCAGGCCTTCGAACAGGCCGGCCGCAAACCTCCCGTCATCGAGGGCGGCGGGAGTTCCAACTTCCTCAAGTGGTGGACCGAGCAGAACGCGAAGTCCGGCTACAAGACCATCTCGGACAACTCCGCCCCGGGCATCGGCGGCGCGGCGTTCTGGCTGACCCTCGCCATCGCCAACGGCGCCACCCCGCCCAAGACCCTGTCCATGCCCTACGCCAACATCACCGCGGAGGACCTGCCGAAGTATGCCGACCTCCCCCCGGGCTTCATCGTCAGCCCGAAATACTCCGAGGATTGGGTGAAGGAGAACCTGCTCAAGAAGTAACGGTCCCGTCCCGCGCCCCGGACCCCGGCCGTCACGACTGGCCCCATGAATTACCTGGTCAAGGCCGTCGGACTGACCAAGGCGTATGGCGCGACGGTCGCGGTCCGGGGCGTTTCCTGCGGCTGCCAGCGCGGGGTTACCACGGCCCTGCTGGGCGGCAACGGGGCGGGCAAGAGCACCCTGGTCCGGCTGCTCAGCGGGGAAACCCCGGCGGACGACGGCGAGTTGTGGTTTGATTCCCGGCCCGTCCCGCTGCCCGCCCACTCGGTCGCGCGGGCGAAGCGCGCCGGCATCCGGGTGGTGCACCAGGAACTCTCGGTCTGCACGAACCTTTCCGTCGCCGAGAACGGCTACCTGGAGTTCCCCGGCCACTTCACCGGGCCCGGCTGGCGGGCGCGGGCGGGCGCGTGGATGGAGCGCTCCCTGGCGGCGATCTTTCCCGACCACGGCTTAACGGCCACGGGCAGCGTCGGCGACCTCACCCTGGCGCAACAGCAGATGGTCGAGATCGCCCGCGCCGCGGCCGACCCCGGCCTGAAGCTGCTGATCCTGGACGAGCCCACCTCCTCCCTGGACGCCGCCCGGGCGGAACAGTTGCAAACCTACCTCCGCCGGCGCGTCGCGGGGGGGTTGTCCGTCATCTACATCAGCCACAAGCTGACGGAGGTCCTGAACCTGGCGGGGGAGTTCCTGGTCATGCGCGACGGTCAACTGGTCTGGTCCGGCCCCCGCGCGGAGACGGACCGGGACCGTCTGGTCGCCCTCATGGCCCAGGCCGGAGCGGCGGGCAGCGCCGTGGGCCCGGGGCAGACGGGCTCGCCCGCGGCCGGGGCCGGCGGCGACCCCGCGGGGGCGTCGGCGAACCTCCCGGCGCTGGTCGAGATCGGCGGGCACTGGCGGGATGAGGAAGGGTCGGCGGTCGGCCTCCGGGCGGGCGAGATCGTCGGGTTAGCCGGCTTGGAAGGCAGCGGCCAGCAGCGGTTGCTGGGAGACATCTACGAGGCCACGGCGCACGCCGCACGTCACCGGGGCGTCGCACGACGCGCCCCGGCGGCTTACGTGGCGGGCGACCGGCGGAAGGAAGGCGTGTTCCCCGACTGGTCCACGCTGCGGAACATGACGGTTTCCCGGCAGGCCCGCCGGCCGGCGTGGGGTGCCGTGCGGACGGATGGGGAGCGGACCTGGGCCGAGCCGTGGCGGGAACGCTTCCGCTTCAGCCCGTCGGCCCTGGAGCGCCCCATCCTCCAGCTCTCCGGCGGCAACCAGCAGAAGGCCCTGATGAGCCGGGCGCTGATTGACGGGACCGCCGTCATCCTGCTCAACGACCCCACGCGGGGGGTGGACGCGGGGGTGAAACGGGAGTTCTACGGGGTGCTGCGGACCGCGGCGGCGGGGGGCAAGCTGGTGGTGTGGTATAGCTCGGAGGACGCGGAATTCCTGGAATGTTCGCGGGTGCTGGTCCTGCGCGGGGGGCGCGTCGCCGCCGAGCTGGCCGGGCGCGCGGCGAACCGGGAGAACCTGGTGTCGGCGTTCTTCGCGGGTCCGTCCGCCGCGCCGCCGGAACGGACGACCGCCGGGCCGGGTGGCCCCCCCGCCCCGCGGCGCGGCGGCCCGCGCCGTTGGCCCAACTGGACCGCCCCGCTGGTCGCCTTGGGCGTCGTGCTGGCGGTGACGGGTTTTTACAACCCCCGGGCGCTGTCCCCGTTCGGCCTCGGGCTGCTCCTCGGCACCGCCCTGCCGCTGGTCCTGGTCGCCCTGGGGCAGATGTGCATCGTGGGCCGCAGCGAGATTGACCTCGGCGTGGGCGCCTTCGCCGGGTTGGTCAACGTCGTCAGCGCGACGCTGCTGGTGGACCGGCCGGGGCTCGGGGCGGGGGCGCTGCTGGCCGCGCTGGCGGGCAACGGGCTGCTGGGCTGGGTCATCCACGCCCGGCAGATCCCGGCCATCGTGGCCACGTTGGGCAGCGCCTTCGTGTGGACGGGCTTCGGCTACGTGCTGCAACCGGCGCCCGGGGGCAGTTCCCCGGCGTGGCTGAGCGCCGTTTTCAACCAGCCCCTTCCCTACGTGCCCGTGCCCGTCTGGCTGTTGGGGTTGGCGGCGCTGGCGGGGGTGCTCCTCGTGCGCTCGCGCCTGGGCGTGGTGCAGCGCGGCTTCGGCAACAACCCCGTCGCCATGCGCCAGCTCGGTTGGCCGGCCGCGCGGTCGCACGTGGCCACCTACGGGCTCGGCGCGGCGTTCACCACCGCCGCCGGCCTGTGCCTGACGGGCGTCAACACGGCTTCGGACGTGAACGCAGCCTCCTCCTACACCCTGCTCAGCGTGGCCGCCGTGGTCATGGGCGGGTGCGACCTCGTCGGCGGGCGCATCGAGCCGCTGGGGGTGGTGTTCGCCGCCGTGACCCTGTCCCTGCTCGGCACCCTGCTCGGGTTCATGCGGTTGAGTTCCGACAACATGGCCGCCGTCCAGGGGACCATCCTGCTCGCCATCGTCGTCCTGCGCACCGCCCGGGGGCGGCGTCTCGCGTGATGAAAACCCTGTTCCAACGTCCCTGGATCTGGGCCCTGCTGGGCATCGGGGTGCTCTGGGGGCTGCTCAGCGTCGGCGCCGGGCAGATGAACCTGGGCAGCCTCAGCGGCATCCTGGCCTCGGCCGCCCTGCTCAGCGTGGTCGCCACCGGGCAGATGCTCGTGGTCACCACGGGCAACGGCGCCGTGGACCTTTCCATCCCCAGCGTGATGACCCTCGCGGGCTTCGTGGCCACCCGCCTGGTGGACGGGCAGGACGCGCGCCTGGGGCCGGGGCTGCTGGCGGTCGTGGCGCTGGGGGTCGCGGTGGGATGGATAAACTCCTTCATCGTCAGTCGGTTGCACATTCCGCCCGTGATCGCCACGCTCGCGGTCGGCTACGGGCTCACCACGGCGACGCTGGTCTATAACCGGGGCTTCACGACCTACGCCGTCAGCCCCTGGCTGGCCTACGTGGCGGGCGGGCGCGTCCTGGGTTGCCCGGTCATCCTGCTCCTGGCGGGGGGGCTCGCCGCCGGGGCGTCCTGGTTGCTGCACGGCACGGTGTATGGGCGGAACCTGTCCGCCGCCGGGCAAAACGCCCGCGCCGCGCACCTGGCCGGGGTCCCGGTGGGGGCGACGACCCGCGTGGCCTACGTGCTCTCCGGGGCGCTCGCCGCGCTGGGCGGGCTGCTGCTGTCGGGGCGGGTCAGCGGGGCGTTTTTGCAGATGGGCGACCCGTTCCTGCTGCAATCCCTGGGGGCCGTCGTGGTGGGCGGCTCCGCCATCCTCGGGGGGCGGGGCACGGCGTTGGGCACGCTCCTGGGCGCGGTGTTCCTGAGCATGATCGTCACCACGATGGCGGTGCTGCGGATCGTCGGCGGGTTCCAGGACGTGGTGCAGGGAATCTTCATCGTCCTGGTCCTCGCCGTGGGCACGCGCCGCGCGACGTCCGCCGGCCCCACCGCCGGCCCGCGCGTCCGCGCCCCGAGGCCCGTGCCCGCGGCTGCCACTTGACGAACGCCCATGTCCTCCCCCCCGCCCCAACTCGGCCGCATCGGCCTCGGCTCGTGGAGTTTCCCGTGGGCGGTCGGGACCATCCCGGAGCACCTGCCGGACCCGGCGCTGACCCCCGCCGGGCTGGTGGCGAGGGGGGCCCGGCTCGGCGTCAAGGTCGTCCAGGTGCTCGACAACCTGCCGCTGGACCGCTGCGCGGACGCGGAGCGGGAGGCGTTCCGGGACGCGGCCGTGGCGGCGGGGATCACGGTCGAGATCGGCACGCGGGGCGTCGAGCCGCCGCACCTCGGGCGCTACCTGGAAATTGCCCAACGGGTCGGCGCCCGGCTCGTCCGCACGATGGTCGGCTGGCACGGCCAATCCCGGTCCCTGGCCGACGTCGCCGCCGACCTGCGCCAGACCTTGCCCCGGCTGGAGAACACCGGCATCCAACTGGCCCTCGAAAATTACGAGGCCTACCCCACCCGCGCCCTCGCCGACCTGGTGCGCTCGCTGGACCACCCGCAGGTCGGCGTCTGCCTGGACCTGACCAATTCCTACGGGGCCCTGGAAAGCACCGGCGAAATCCTGGACGCGCTCGCGCCCCTGGCGATCAGCGTGCACCTGAAGGAGTTCGTCGTGGAACGCTTGCCGCACCTGATGGGTTTCGCCTTCCGGGGCCGCCCGGTCGGTCAAGGACGATTGCCGCTGGCCGAACTGTTCTCGCGCCTCGCGGCGGCCGGGCGCCGGCCCAACGTCATCATCGAACACTGGACCCCCTTCGCCGGTTCGCTGGCTGAAACCTTGGCCCTCGAAGAACGCTGGGCCGAGGCCAGCGTCGCCCACCTGCGGAGTCTGCCCTGGTTCGCGGCGGATAGCGTTTAACTCACCCCCGATGAGCACGATGCGTTTCGCCCTCTTCGGCGCCGGGTTCTGGTCCGCCTACCAGCTCGCCGCGTGGGGGGAACATCCCGGCGTGGAGTGCATGGCGGTGTGCGACGTGGACCGGACCCGGGCGGAGACGCTGGCCGCCCGCTTCGGGGTGCCGGCGGTTTACGACGACCCCGCCGAGCTGTTCGCGGGGGAGCCCGCGTTGAGCTTCGTGGACGTCGTCACCGGCGTGGAGGGTCACGCGCCGCTGGTCCTCCTCGCCGCCCGTCACGGCGTGCCGGTGATCTGCCAGAAGCCGCTCGCGCCCTCGCTGGAAGCCGCCCGCGAGATGGCCCGCGCCTGCCGGGAAGCGGGCGTGCCCCTGCTGGTCCACGAGAACTGGCGGTGGCAGGCGCCCCTGCGCGAAGCCCGGCGCATCCTCGACGCCAACGTCATCGGCACGCCGTTCCGGGCGCGGCTCGAGCTCGTTTCGGGCTTCACGCCGTGGGTCAACCAACCGGCCCTGCGGGAGTTGGAACAATTCATCCTCACCGACATCGGCACGCACCTCCTGGACGTGGCCCGGTTCCTCTTCGGCGAGGCCGAGCGGCTGCATTGCGAAACGGCCTGCACCCTGCCCGAACTCCGCGGCGAGAACGTCGCCACCGTCACCCTGCGCATGAACGGCGGCCAGACCACGGTGGTTTGCGGCATGGCCTACGCCGGCACGCCCCTGGAGCGGGAGTGTTTCCCCGAGACCCTCGCCTTCATCGAGGCCGACCGCGGCTCCCTGGAGGTCGCCCCGGGCTGTTCCGTGCGCACGACCACGGCCGGGGGCACCCACGTCCGCCGCGTCCGCCCGCCGCGCTACGGGTGGGCCAACCCGGACTACGACCTCATCCACGCCAGCATGGTGCCCTGCCTGGGCAACCTGCTCCGCGACCTCCGCGAGGGCACCACCGCGGAAACCACCGCCGAGGACAACCTGCGCACGCTGGAACTGGTCTTCGGCGCCTACGAGTCCGCCCGCCGCGGGCAGACCGTGACCCTGCCGCTGCCCGACCGCTGAATGTTTTCCCTTCTCGTCAGCACCAAACCCAACCCCCCAAACACCAACACCCCATGCACCACCCCACCCGACGCCAGTTCCTCGCCGCCGCGCTCGCGACGGCCATCGTCACCCGCTTCCCGCATCCCGCCCGCGCCCAGGGCACCAAACGCATTGCCGTCCTCTTCGACGGCCTTTACTCCACCTTCTGGGTCGCCGGCCTGGAGATCCTCAAGGCCGACCTCGCCAAGCGCGGTTACGAGGTGCTCGAAGCCATCTCCGACCAGGACGACAACAAGCAGTTCGAGCAGGTCCGCGCCATGATCGCCCGCAAGGTGGACGGCATCATCATCGTCCAGACTGACTCCAACGCCGTCATCCCCGCCATCAAGGCCGCCAACGCCGCCAAGATCCCGATGGTCCACTTCAACCGGCCGCCGGCCAAGACGGACGCCTTCTCCGTCGCCGTCACCGCGGACAACCGGACCATCTCGCGCGAGGCCGTGCTGCACGCCTGCGAGGTCGCCAAGAAGCAGGGCAGCAAGTTCAAGGCGTGCATCATGATCGGCGACCTCGGCGACCCCAACGCCATCGGCCGGCGCGACGGCTTCCAGGAGGCCGTGGACAAATACAAGGACAACATCGAGGTCGTCGCCCGCGTGCCGACGAAGTGGAAGGCCGACGAGGCCTTCGCCGGCCTGACCAACGCGCTCCAGGCCAACCCGGACATCAACTTCCTGTTCACCTCGTCGGACTTCCTCATCCCGCAGTTGATCCAGTGCCTGCAAACCGCCGACAAGTGGCACCCGATCGGGCACCCGAAGCACGTCCTGTTCACGGGCTTCGACGGTTTCCCGCAGGCCTACGAGCTGTTGAAAACCAAATACATGGACGCTTGCGGCGTGCAGAACTTGTTCTACGAGACGGATAAAGCCATCAACGCCATCGTGGACATGCAGGCCGGCAAGACCGTGGAGCGCATCCTCCTCGACCCCGGCTTCGCCATCCACCAGGACAACCTGGACGAGAAGAAGGAAGAAATGTGGGGCTACACGCTCTGGAAAAAGGAGAACAAAGCCTGAGCGTTCCCCCCCCGTGCCGACCTCCTCCCCCCCCGGGCCTCCCGCGCCACCCGCCGCGACGGCGGAGCTTTCCCCCACGGCCGGCGCCGGGGGCCGCGCGGTTGGCTTCGGGAGGGGAGTGGCGGCCTGGCTGCGGCGCGCGTTGCTGTCGGAGTATTTCGTCCTGTTCCTGAGCGCCGTTTACTTCGGGGCCATGCTGCCCGTCGTGCCCTCCGTCGGCACGGTGGAGGTCTGGCGCAACATCCTCTCCGACATGATCCCGCTGCTGGTCGTCGCCATCGGCCAGACCTTTGTGCTGCTCGTCGCCGAGATTGACCTCTCCGTCACCGCCATCATCGCGATGGGCAGCGTGCTCGGCGCCTCCGTGATGACCGCGGACGGCGGCACCCTCGCCGGCAGCCGGTTCGCGGTGCCCGGCGCGCTCGGCGCCTTCCTCGCGGTGGGCGCGCTGGCCGGGGCGTTCAACGGCGTGTGCGTGACCCTGGCCGGGATGCCCTCGTTCATCGTGACGCTGACCACGCGCATGTTCCTCTCGGGCGTCGCCGTCTGGTTCACGACGTTTCACACCACCTCCTCCAGCATTTCCGGTCTGCCGGAGGGTTTCGCCGCCATCGGCCAGGGGGAGTGGCACGGGGTCCCCTACGCGCTCGCCGTCGTCCTCGGCATCGGCGGGCTCGGTCACGTCGTCCTCACGCGCACGGTCTTCGGGCGCTGGCTGGTGGCCATCGGCATCAACCGGCGCACCGCGACGGTTTCCGGGGTGCCGGTGCGGCGGGTGGTCCTCGCCGCCTTCGTCATCTCCGGCCTGTGCGCGGCCGTCGGCTCGATCCTCTACACGGCCCGGCTCCAGACCGGCACGCCCATCCTGGGCGAACGCATCCTGCTCGACGTCATCGGCGCGGTCGTCATCGGCGGCACCAGCCTGTTCGGCGGCAAGGGCAAGGTGCTCTGGACGGTCTTTGGCGTGCTCTTCCTGGTGCTCATTGACACCACGCTCAAACTCCTCGGCGCCTCGCTGTTCACCATCTACGTGATCAAGGGCGGGGTCATCCTCCTGGCCGCCGTGATCGACGCCGCGCGCCACCTGCTCCTGGCCCGCGCCTGAGCGCCCCTCCCGTTCTCCGCCATGCCCCTCCTCGAAGCCCGCGGCCTGCAGAAAAGTTTCAGCGGCGTCCGCGTCCTGCACGGGCTGGACCTGACCCTGGAGCCGGGCCGTGTCCTCGGCCTGGTCGGGGAGAACGGCTCGGGCAAGTCCACCAGCATGAACATCCTCGGCGGGGTGTTCCCGCCCGACGGGGGCACCATCACGCTCCTCGGCGCGCCCTACGCCCCCCGCAGTCCGCGGGACGCCCACCGCGCCGGCCTGGCGTTCATCCACCAGGAGCTCAACTACTTCCCCAACCTGTCCATCGAGGAAAACTTGTTCATCGCGAGTTTTCCCCGGTGGGGATCGTTCCTGCCCCTGATCCACCGCCGCCGCGTCCGGGAGCAAACCCGCGCGCTGCTGGCCGAGGTGGACCTCGCCCTGCGGCCCGCGACGCCGATGGCCGCCCTCTCCCAGGGCGAGAAGCAGCTCGTGGAGATCGCCAAGGCCCTGGGCGGGGACGCCCGGATCATCATCTTCGACGAGCCGACCACCTCCTTGACCTCGCGCGAGAGCGAGCGGCTGTTCGCCCTCATCCGCCGGCTCCGTGCCCGCGGCATCGCCATGATCTACATCTCCCACGTCCTCAACGACGTGCTCCGCTTGTGCGACGACGTCACCGTGCTGCGCGACGGCGCGATGGTCGGCCACTGCCCCGCCGCGGAGATGACCGTCGAGCGCATGATCACGCTGATGGTCGGCCGCACCATTGACCAACTCTTCCCCGCCCGACCCGCCGCGCCCACGCCGGGGACGCCGCTGCTGGAGGTGCGGGGCGTCTCCCAGCCCGGCATGGTGCGGGACGTTTCCTTCACCCTGCACCGCGGCGAGGTCCTGGGCCTGTCCGGGCTGCTCGGCTCCGGCCGCTCCGAGCTGGCGCAGATTCTCTTCGGCCTGGCCCCGCACGCCGCCGGCGAGATCGTCCTGGACGGCCGGGCGTTGCGGCCGACCCCGGCGCGGGCAATGCGCGCCGGGCTGGCGTTCCTGACCGAGGACCGCCGCGTCGAGGGTCTGCTCGACGTGGCGCCCATCGCCGAGAACGTCGCCCTGCCCTCCCTGCGGGAGTTCGCCGCCCCGGGCACCGGCCTGCTCCGGCGTCGCCCGCTCGGGGAGGCCGTGGGCCAGGTCGCCCGGGACACGCGCGTCCGGGCCGCCGACCTGCACCATCAACCCGTCCGGTCGCTTTCCGGTGGCAACCAGCAGAAGGTCGTGCTCGCCAAGTGGTTGCTCCGCGCGCCCAAGGTGTTCATCCTGGACGAACCGACCCGGGGCATTGACGTCGGCGCGAAGGTCGAGATTTATCAGATCATCAACCGTCTGGTGGCCGAGGGTGCCGGGATCCTGCTCATTTCCTCGGAGTTGGAGGAACTCGTCGGCATGTGCGACCGCATCCTGGTGATGAGCCGCGGCGAGCTCTCCGGGGAGTTCCGCGCGGGGAACTTCGAGCGCGAAAGCCTGCTGCGGGCCGCGATGCGCCAGCCCCCGCCGACGACCGGCGCCGCCCACCCCGCGAACCCATGACGGACCCCACGGCGCACCGCTACGTGCTCACCGCCCTGCGCGGCCTGCCGCTGTTCGTCTTCCTGGCCGTGGTGGCGATCTTCGCGCCGTTGTCCGACCGGTTCCTGCAACCCGCCAACTTCGTCAACATCCTCATCCAGGCCGCGCCGATCGCCGTGGTGGCCATGGGGATGACCTTCGTGCTGTTGACGGGCGGGATTGATCTCTCCGTCGGCGCGGTGATGTATCTCACCGCCTGTTTGCTGGGCATTTACCTCAAGGGAAAGCCGCTGCCGCTCAGCGTGCTCGGCATGGCCGCGGTCGGCCTGGCCTTTGGCGCGGCCAACGCCCTGTTCGTGACGTTCCTGCGGGTGCCCGCCTTTATCGTCACCCTGTCCACCCTGTTCATCGGACGCGGGCTGGCGCTGTATCTCTCGGGCACGAAGATGGTGTTCTTCCCGCCCCCGGTGACCAGCCTGAACCGCTGGGCGCCGCTGGGCGTGCCCTTCGCGCTGTGGATGTTCGCCGGCGTGTTCCTCGTCACCTGGACCCTGCTGCGGCGAACCCCCTTCGGCCGGCAGGTTTACGCGGTCGGCGCGGACCCGGTGGTGGCGGCCAAGGCGGGGCTGAAGGTGCGGACGATCCTGTTCAGCGTGTATTGCCTGTGTGCCGTTTGCGCGGCGCTGGGCGGCTTTTTGTCCGTCACCCAGGTCGGGGCGGTGTCGGCTTCCTTCGCCCTGGAGCGGGAGTTCGCGGCGGTGGCCGCGGCCGTGCTCGGGGGGACCAGCCTGTTCGGGGGCCGCGGCGGGGTGGAAGGCACCGCGTTCGGGGCGATCCTGGTGCAAACGGTGGCCAACGGACTGGTCGTGGTCAATGCTAACCCTTACGTGTATCCGCTGGTCACGGCCGCGATCATTTTCCTGGCGGTGCTCGCCGACAGTTTGCGCGAGCGCGTCCTGAAGCGTTTGCAAACCCGACAAATCCGGCTGGAAACGGCAACCGCTTGAGGAGCGGTGCCGCCCTTTTCTCCTGCGCCCGGCCGGCGGCCGCGGGGCGGGTGCGCGGGGCGCCGCGCGAGCGGAGGTCTTCCTGGTGGGGGGTGGGGGCCAGCCCCGCGCCGCCCGGCTTCGTGCTTGAACCCCAACGCGCCGCCTTTTGTTTTGGTGGGCATGTCCGCCGGTCTCGATTCGACGGCCGCGAGGGGTTGGGCGCACTCCACCGCCACGCGCTGGCCGCAGTTGGCGGACGCGGCCCGGGGTGACGCGGGCTCGGGCTTTGGGGGAGTAACGGATACGGTTGGCGAACTCACGTTGCGGGGGCGTGCAAGCTAAACGGGTCCGCAGG
>CAXTFX010000025.1:0-18804 GCA_964243185.1 uncultured Chthoniobacterales bacterium | reverse complement strand
GGGTTTCCACGGCGGCCAGCCGCAGCTCGCCGGCCGTGAGCGTGCCGGTTTTGTCCAGGGCGACGGTGTCAATGCGCGCCAGGGCCTCCAGGGCCGCGCCGCCACGGAAGAGCACGCCCCGCCGGGCGCCGGCGGCGATGGCCGACAGGATGGCCGAGGGGATGGACAGGACCAGGGCGCAGGGCGAGGCGACGACCAGCAGGGTCATCGCCCGGTAGAAGGCGCTCTTCGTTTCCCCCGCGGACAGGAAGGGCGGCAGCCGGAACCCGAGCCACCAGACAAAGAACATCACCGCGCACAGGGCGAGGATGCCGTAGGTGTAGGGCGTGCCGAACCGGTCGGTAAACCGTTGCGAGGGAGCGCGGAGCTTCTGCGCGTGCTCGATCAGGTCAATGACCTTCTGCAACGCGCTCTCCCGGGCCGGACGCAGCACGCGGCCTTCGAGCAGGCCGTCGAGGTTCAGGGTGCCGGAGAACAGGTCGTCGCCGGTTTCCTTGGACACCGGCCGGGCCTCGCCGGTGAGGTTCGACTCGTCGCACGCGGACTCGCCCCGGAGGACGCGCAGGTCCACGGGAACGGCCTGGCCGGGGCGAACGCGGACGGTCTGGCCGGGGGTCAGTTCGTCCACGGGCACCTCGCGCTCGGCGCCGCCGTTCTCCAAAACGATGGCCGTCTTCGGGGCCCCGCGCAGGAGGGCGCCGAGCTCCCGTTCGGTGCGGCCCATCGCGTAGTGCTCCATCGCGCCGCTGGCCGAGAACAGGAACAGCAGCAGCGCCCCCTCGTGCCACGCGCCGATGCTGGCCGCGCCGAGGGCCACCGCGAGCATCAGGAAATGCACGTCCAGTTCGCCGTGGCGGATCTTCTCCCACGTTTCCTCCGCCGCCTCCCAGGCGCCGAGGACGTAGGCGACGGCCCACAGCGCGAGCACGGCCGCGCCGGGGGCGCCGAACCGTTCCGCCGCGAAGGCCGCCATGCCCGCGAGCAGGCAGCCGCCGGCCTGGAGCGCGAGGGCCCGCCACTCGTCCGGGTCGTGCGCGTGACCGTGGTCGTGGCCGTGCGCGTGGGCTTCCAACTCGCGGGGGACGAACTTCGGCCAGCGCAGGTTCTGCCACCGCCAGAACGAGATGGCCGTCGTGCAGGTCTGCCGCTCGATGAGCGTGTTGCCCATGACCTGCTTGACGACGACCCGGGCGTGCCCGTTCTGGCCCGTGCGCGCCTCCACCGTCGCCCCGCAGCGCGCGCAGGCGCCGTCCGGCCCGGGCTGGCCGCAGGCGGAGCCGGGTTCCTGGCCGGCCAGGGCGTCGGAAACCCGCTGGGCCAGCCGCGCGCCAGGGTCGTCGCCGAAGGTGGCGATGGCCAGCTTCTTGTCCTTCTCGGCGAACGCGATGGCCTCCAGCCGCGGCTCCTCGGCCAGCACGCGGGCGAGGTTGGCCACGGCGCACGGTTCCGCGTCGTTCGTCTGATCCTTCTCCATCGTGGAGCTTACGACCGGAGCGGGTCGCGGACAACGCGAGACTGGTTCTCAGGAACAGACGTTTGGGGAGTGTCTTTTGGTGTCCGTGGGCGCCTTTTTGTGGCTAACTCCCATCCCGCCATGAACGTCTTCTCCCTCAACCTCCCCGGCATTCCCAAGGTGCGCTCCGGCAAGGTGCGCGAGGTGTTCGACCTCGGCAACGACGGCCTGCTGCTGGTCGCCACGGACCGGCTCTCGGCCTTTGACTGCATCCTGCCGGACCCGATCCCCCAGAAGGGAGCCGTGCTCAACGGGTTGTCGGCGTTTTGGTTCCAGCGGTTCCGGACGTTGTTGGAGGACGAGGAAGGCGGCGTGGCCAACCACTTCCTGACCGCCGACTTCCGCCAGTTCCCCGACAAGCTGCAACCGTTCGAGGCGCAACTGGCCGGCCGCTCCATGCTCGTTCAGCGCACGCAGCCCCTGCCGGTGGAATGTGTCGTGCGCGGGTATCTGGCGGGTTCGGGTTGGAAGGAATACCGCGCGCGGGGCACCGTCGGCGGGCACCGGCTGCCGACCGGTCTGCGCCTCGGCGACCGCCTGCCGGACGAGCACTTCCCGCTGTTCACGCCGTCCTCGAAGGCGGACGAAGGCCACGACGAGGGATTGACCTGGGGCGAGTTTGTCGCGCGCCTCGGTGGGGACGAGACGTTTGCCGGCGCGCTGCGGCTGGCTTCCAAGCTGTTTTACCTGATGGGCACCAAATACGCGGCGGAGCGGGGCATCATCATCGCGGACACGAAGTTCGAGTTCGGCGCGGACGAGATTGACGGCGAGATCATGCTCATTGACGAGTGCCTGACGCCGGATTCCTCGCGTTTCTGGCCAGTGTCCGGCTGGGAGCCGGGGAGTAGCCCACCGAGTTTCGACAAGCAATTCGTGCGCGACTACCTGGAAACGTTGGATTGGGATAAAGCCCCGCCCGCGCCGGGGCTGCCGGCGGACGTCATCGCCCGCACGAGCGCCAAATACCGGCAAGCTTACGAAACGTTAACTGGCACCCCGCTTGCGGGCTCGACCGAGGGCGGCTAAGGTATCCGTCCAATGGCCAGAGCGGACCAGATTACCAGTGAGGGCATCGTCACCGAAGTGCTTCCCGGCACCATGTTCCGGGTGAATTTGCCCAACGGCGCCAACGTGTTGGCGCACATTTCGGGCAAGATGCGAAAGCACTTCATCCGCATCGTCCCCGGCGACAAGGTGAGCCTGGAGCTGTCACCCTACGACCTGACCAAGGCGCGGATCACGTTCCGGGAGAAGTAAGGCGGAGACCGTGAGACTGAAAGACGCGGGGACGCGGCGACCCGCGCAAGGAAAGCGTTAACCCGGCCCCTTCCTTTTCTCCGCGTCTCCCCTCTTTCCACTTCCCGCTTTCAGTCTTCCGTTTCGGCCCGCACCCGGCGCATCTGCGCGGCGAACTTGCCCGGCTCCTCCAGGTGCGGCCAGTGACCGGAGATGTTGAACCACACCAGGTGTTTACCCCGCGGGGCGCGCAGTCGGGCGTAGTAGCGCGCGATGACCGTGGCGCCGACTTCCGTGTCCTGCCGGCCGGCGAAGAGATACACCGGCACGTCTAACCACGAGGCTTCACGGTAGAGGCTGTGGGCGTAAAGCTGTGGGTTGAGGAGCCGCCGGGAGAGCCGGTAGCCTGGCAGGACCTGCCCGGTGAGATCGGTCAGCGAGTAGTAGCGCGAGGTCGCCGCCAGGGCTGCCAGGCGCAGGTGCGTGGCCTCGTTCTGGACCTTGGGCCGCAACGAGGAAACGATGGCCGCCACCTCGTCCTGCACCGTGAGGTCGCGGAACGGGCCGTAGCCCGCCGCCGTGAGCGCCGCCGTCTCCCGCGTCCGCCCCTGCGCGCGGGCCAGCGACAGGCCGCGCAGGGTCAGCTCCCGCTCGCTCTCGGCGATGTCCACCAGTTGGCCCAGGCCGACGTAGGCGTGGAACAGCCCCGGCGCCCGCCGGACCGCCAAGGCGCCGACGAGGCTGCCCCAGGAGTGGCCGACGAGGTAAATTTTTTGTTGCCCGAAACGCCGCGCCAACCGCCGGGAGAGTTCCACGGTTTCGTCCACGAACGTTTCCACCCGCATCGTCCGCTCCGGGATGTCGCGGCGGTAGGAATGCCCCGCCCCGCGCTGGTCCCAATGGACGACGGTGAAATCCCGCTCCAGGTCCGAGTTCACCCGCCCGAACGGCGCCGCCGGGAAGCCCGGGCCGCCGTGCAGGAACAGCAGCACGGGGTTACGCGCCGGGTCCTGCCCGCGGATGAGCAGCCGTTGCGGCAGGCCACCCAGGACCACGGTCTCCTCCCGCGCGACGCCCGGCGCGGGGAGGTCCGCCTGCCGCGGGTCAATCACGGCGCAGCCGGTCGTCGCCAGGAGCAGACCGGCGAGGAGGAGCAGCCGGCGTCGCATCGGGACCTCCTTTCGTAAACGCCCCGTGATTGGGACGCACTTAACCTCGCCGTGATGGTTGCCGACACCGTAACGGGGTGGCGGCGAACCGGCTCGATGCTATTTTCCCGCCTGCCGACCGACCCTCCCCCGACATGCGCTGCCCCGGTGCCCTCCACGATCTGACCCGCGTTGCCCTGACCGCTTTGATCCTGCTCCCGGCCCGGCTGGTCGCGGGCGGCCCGGGGGCCGCCACCGGGAACGGGACGAACCTGTTCGACGACGCCCCGGCGGGAGGGTCACGGCCGCGGGCGGTCGCGGCGGAAGACCAGGCGGTCCGCTCCCGCCGGCGCGTGCGGGTGCGCCGCGAACTGCTCCAGACCCCCGCGGCCGTGATGGCGCCGCTGCGCTTCAACTTGTTCCCCGGCGCGGAGTTCACCGCGGTTCCCGAGCGTGACGAACGGACCGCGGACGGCGACCGGGTGCTGGCGGGGCGCCTGGCGGGCGCACCCGATTCGCAGTTCCTCCTGGTCGTGCACGGGGAGGAAGTTGTGGCCGACGTGTTCGTCTCCCCGCTCGAGCGTTACCAACTTCGCCGCGAACCGGGGGAGGACGGTGCGCCGGAGGTCCGCCGGCTGGACCCCCGCGCGGTGCCGCCCTGCGGGGGCGGTCCGGTCGAGCCGCTGCGCGGCCAGCCCGGTCTTCGGCCTCGTTCCGCTGGTGGGCGCCTCAGCTTCGTCCCGGCACCCCGGCCCCGCGACTTTGGCGGCTTGAAGGACACCGACGATCCCGGTGCCTTTGACGTGCTTATCGCCTACACCCCTGCGGCCCGCAACGCGGCCGGCGGCGCCTACTCCATTGAAGCCCAGGCGCGCTTGGCGGTAGAAGGGATCAATCAGCGTTACCAGAACAGCGGCATCGCCACCCGCGCCCGGCTGGCGCGCACGCTGGAGGTGCCTTACGTCGAGGCGGCTGGCGGCGTGTTCGAGGATCTCAACCACCTGCTCAACGACGCCTCCGGTCCGCTGGCCGACGTGCGCTCCGCCCGCGATGCCGCGGCGGCGGACGTGGCCTGCCTCTTTCTGGCCGCGCCGACGCGCCCCCCGCGCGGCGGCTTCTTCATCGGCGCCGCCACCTTCGCCGTGGACCTCGGGGACGATGGCCAACCCTACGGCGTGCCCGGGCGCGCGTTCTCCGCCGTGCTTCCGGCCTACGATGTGTCCACCACTTTCGCCCACGAGGTTGGCCACAACTTCGGCTGCCAGCATGACGTGGAGAACATCACCTTCCAGGGGGTCAACTACGGCCCCGGCATTTTTCCTTTCTCTTACGGCTACCGCTTCACCGGCCTCGACGGCCAACTCTACCGTGACGTGATGGCTTACGATCCGGGCCTGGCCATCCCTTACTTCGCCAACCCCGGAGTTCTCTACGCTGGAGCGCCCACGGGAACGGCGGCGGCGGACAACGCCCGAACCATCAACGCGACAGCCCCGCTCATCGCCAACCTGCTCCGCCCGGTCAAGGTCGGCGTCTTCGCCTCGGACTCCCTGGCAGTGGAAAGGCCGTTGCGCCCCGGCCGCTTCACCGTTCGGCGCACCGGGTCGACCGCCGCGGCCCTGACGGTGAACCTCGACGCGCCCGTGCCGGTGTATTCAACCCTCCCGCAAGCTTCGCCCATCGTCCAGTTCCGAGACCAGTTCTTCGCCGTCGCCCTGCCGGGAGTGGATTACACACCCTTGCCGCGGCAGGTCGTCCTCCCCGCCGGCCAGGCCGCCGTGGACGTGACGATGACGCCCGTGGACGACGGCGTGCCGCAGCATGACCGGCTGGTGCTCCTCAGAGCACTGCCCGGCGACGGCTACACGCTGGACCCCCGCCAGCCCGATACCCAGCAGGCCGGGATCATCATCCGCGCGAACGCCACCACCCTCTCCGTTCACGCGGCAGACCCCGTCGCCGTCCGCGACCCCTTGGCTGCCGGGCGCTTCACGTTCACCCGCACCGGGCCGTTGGATGAACCGTTGGCCGTGATCGCAGACATTCACTCCGAACCGTCCGCCACTTTCCTCAGCGCCCGCGACTACACGCTGGTCCCGGCCCCGACCGGCGATCCGGCGCGGTGGACCATCCCCGCCGGCGCGGCCGAACTGGACGTGGCGGCTATCCCGACAACGCCCGCGCCGGTGCTCAAGGCTAACCTGGCCGGGCCCGTTCGCCACGTCGTGACCGTTACTCTGAGGGAAACCGACGCTTACGGCACGCTGGTGCCCTCCGCCCAGGTCAGCCTCGCGGACCGGCCCGCCGTGGTGGACTACCCGACCCTCGTCGCCTTCGCCGCGCCGTCGGTCCCGGCCAGCCTGCGCGACGGGTCCCCGGGCGAGTTGGTGCTCGTCCGCACGGGCGCTGCCGACCAGGGGCAGTCCGTGTTCCTCAACTTCCGGGGAACGGCCCTAACCGGGGTGGACTTCCAACTGCAGCCCCTCGGGGAGGACGTTTCCGCCAGTCACCTCCTTCCCACCAGTAACGGCAATGGCAGCGCTTACTTTCCGCCCGGGGTGAGCCTCCTGCGCCTCGCCGTCCTGCCCGTCGCCTCGGGTGACGAGCACTCGCGCTCCGCTTTGGTGACCATCGCGCCTGACCTCGTGGGCGGCTACGGGGTGGACCCGGCCGCCGCCAGCGTCGCCGTTGTCCTCCTCGGCAGCCCCGTCCTCACCGTTACCGCCACCGGCCCGGAGGCGCGGGCCACCTCGGACCTCGGGCCGGTTTACGGCGAGTTCACCCTCCGCCGCGAGGGCGATCTTTCCGCCCCGCTCACCGCTCGCTACGCCGTCGCCGGCAGCGCCGCGCCCGGCCGCCAATACAAGGCGCTGCCCGGCGTGGCGACGTTCCCCGCCGGGCAGGACCTCGTCCGGGTCAAGGTCAAGCCCAAGGGCGACGCCGGCGGTCCCGGCGCGAAGAGCACGGTCAAGCTCGCCCTTTCGCCCGGGGAAGGCTACGTCCTCAGCGATACCCCCAAGGCCAAGGTCAAGGTCCTCGGCGGCGGGGGCAACGGCGGTTGATCCCGGCCCGCGGAACGGGCTTGACCGGAAGGGAACGCCCGACCCACAATGCGCGCCGGCCGTCGGGCATGGAACCGGCTTCCCAGTCGCCGGCCCGCTGCTCCCCGCCCCGTGTCCGACCCCCTCCCCAACGTCTCCGCCGCCGTCTGGCAACAGGCCGCGCGCACGCCGGACGCCCCCGCCGTCCGCGACGAACAGGGAACAACCTGGACCTACGCCGAGCTCCTCGCCCGCGCCGACGCCGTCGCCGCGCAAACCGCCGCTGGCACCCTCGTCCCCCGCACCCTGCGGCGCGACGCCGGGGCCGTTGCCACCCTGCTCGGCACCCTGCGTGCCGGGGCCGCCTACCTGCCGCTCGACCCCGCGTGGCCGGAGGCGCGGCGCGCGGAAATTCTGGAGGGGGGGAAGACTGAAAGAGGGGAGACGCGGAGACGCGGAGACCCGAAGTCTGAACTGATCGCGGGTTCCCCTCCCCCCTCTCCCCATCTTCTCTCCTTCGGTCCTCCGCTCTGCTACGCCCTCGCCACCAGCGGCTCCACCGGGGCGCCGAAGCTCGTGGCCATGCCGCACGGGCCGTTGGTCAACCTCCTCGCCTGGCACGCCCGCGCCCTGCCGCTGCCCGCTCCCGGCGCGCGGGTCGCCGCCGTCGCCCCGCTGGCCTTTGACGTGCACTTCCAGGAGATTTTCTCCACCCTCGCCGCCGGCGGCTGCGTCGTCATGGTGGACGAGGAAACCCGGCGCGACCCCCGCGCCCTGCGCCGGCTCCTGCACGCGGAGAACGTTGCCCGCGTTTTCCTGCCGCCCGTCCTGCTCGCCGCGCTGGCGGAGGCGGACGACCTGCCCGCGCCGGGGGCGTTGCGGGAGGTCATCTGCGCCGGGGAAGCCCTGCGCGTCACCCCGGCCATCCGGCGTTTCTTCGGTCAGCTCGCCCCCGGCGCGACCCTGCACAACCACTACGGCCCGGCGGAAACCCACGTCGCCACGGCCCACGTCCTCGCCGGCGACCCCGCGGCGTGGCCCGACCGCCCGGGGATCGGCACGGCCATTGACGGGGTGAACGTCCTCCTGCTCGACCCGGACGGCCGCCCGGTCGCGGACGGCGAGCCCGGGGAAATCCTCCTGGCCGGCGCCTGCCTGGCCGACGGCTACCTGCACGACCCCGCGCGCACGGCCGAGCGCTTCGCCCCCGGCCCGGACGGCGCCCGGCGTTACCGCACCGGCGACCTCGCCCGCCGGGGGGCCGACGGCACGCTGGAGTTCCTCGGCCGCACCGATGACCAGGTCAAGGTCCGCGGCTTCCGCGTCGAGCTCGGCGAGGTGGAAACAATCCTCGGCGCCCACCCGGCCATTCGCCAGTGCGCCGCCTTCGCCCTGCCCAGCGGGGGGCTGGGCGCCGCGTTCGTCCCCCGGCCGGAGGCCGCCGCGCCGGCTCCCGCCGACCTGCGCCGCTGGCTGGGGGAGAGGCTGCCCGCCCACGCCGTCCCCGGCCGGCTGGACCCCGTGACCGCCCTGCCGCTGTCGCCCAACGGCAAGGTGGACCGGCGCGCGCTGGCGGCCGTGGCCTTCGTTCCCGCCGGACCGCGGACCGCCGCCCCGGACCCGGCCAGCCTGGTTAACCTCCTGCGCGACCTCTGGGCCGTTCACCTGCCCGGCGGGCAACGACCGGGGCCGGAGGACAACGTTTTCGACCTCGGCGCGGATTCCCTCCTCGTCCTGCGCGTCCAAGCCGCCCTCGCCGCGGCCCCCGGCGGGGTGGACGTGCCGGTGACGGGGTTCTTCGCGCACCCGACGACTGCGGGGCTGGCGGCGGAGGTAGGGCGGCTCATCCCTAACCCGCCGCCCGTTGGCGCATTCGACACGCAGCCCGGCGGCGGCTTAAGGATGAGCCGCCCTACCACGGACGACCCCATCGCCATCGTCGGCCTCGCCTGCCGTTTCCCCGGTGCGCCGGACGTAGCCGCGTTCTGGGCGAACCTCTGCGCGGGCGTCGAGAGCATCACCCGCTTCACCGACGCCGAGCTGGAAATCCCCGCCGCCTCCCCCGAGGACGTGCGCGCTCGCGGCTTCCTGCCCGGCGTGGACCAGTTCGATGCCGAATTTTTCCACGTTCCCCCGCGCGAAGCCGAGCTGCTCGACCCGCAGGCCCGCGTGCTGCTCGAGCTCGCCTGGGAAGCCCTCGAACACGCCGGCCACGGCGAGCCCGCCAGCCTCCCCCGCACGGGCGTTTTCGTCGGCGCCAGCCTGCCGACCTACCTCCTGAACCACGTCCTCCCCGCCGCCGGCCCCGGCGCGGCGATGGACCTGGCGGCGCAATACCAGCAGACCGGCCGGGCGGATTTCCTGGGCAACGAGCGCGACTTTCTGGCCACGCGCATCGCCTACCGCCTCGGCCTGCGCGGACCGGCGCTGACCGTCGGCGCCGCGTGCGCCACCGGCCTCGTCGCCGTGGCCCAGGCCTGCGCGGCGTTGCGCTCCGGCGACGCGGACGTGGCCCTGGCCGGCGCCGCCAGCGTCACGTTCCCGCAGCGGCGCGCTTACGGGACCGAGGCCGGCGCGATGGCCTCGCCCACCGGCCGCTGCCGGGCCTTCGACGCCGCGGCGGACGGCACGGTCTTCGGCGACGGCGCCGGGATGGTCGTCCTGCGCCGCCTGGCCGACGCCGAGCGGGACGGGGACACGGTGTATGCCGTCGTCCGCGGCATCGTCTTGAACAACGACGGCGCGGGGAAGGCCTCCTTCTCCGCGCCCTCCGCCGCCGGGCAGGCCGAGGTCATCGGGATGGCGCACGCGCGGGCGGGCGTTGCCCCGGCGCGCATCGGCTACGTCGAGGCGCACGGCACGGGCACGCCGCTGGGCGACCCCATCGAGGTCGCCGGGTTGACGGCCGCCTTCCGGGCCGGCGGCGCCACGGGGAACGGCGGGTGCGCGCTGGGCTCGGTGAAGACCAACGTCGGCCACCTGGAGAGCGCCGCGGGGATGGCGGGGCTCATCAAGACAGCCCTGGCGCTGTTCCACGGGAAAATCCCGCCCACGCTGCACTTTCAAACGGGCAACGGGCAGGTGGACTGGGCGAACGGTCCGTTCCGCGTCCCGACGACGCTGGAGGACTGGCCGGCGGACAAGCCATTTGCGGGGGTGAGCGCCTTCGGGGTCGGCGGGACGAACGCGCACGCGGTGGTGGGGCGGCTCATCCCTAAGCCGCCGCTGGGCCGCGTGTCGTGGGCGCCCTCCGGCGGCGGCTTAGGGATGAGCCGCCCCACCCTGCTGCCGATCTCCGCCCGCACGCCCGCCGCGCTGGACGCCGCCGTGGCCCGCCTGGAAGACGTGCTCCGCGCTCCGGGTGCCCCGGACCTGGCTGACGTGGCCTGGACGCTGGGAACGGGCCGCCGCCATTTCCCGCACCGCCGCGCCCTCGTTCTCCCCGCGGCCGCGCCGCCGGGTCCGCCGTTGGGGGAGAAGGTGCCCGCACCGGAGGACGGCGGGCGCGACGGCCCGTGCCCCGCCCGGCGCGACGTCACCTTCCTCTTCCCCGGCCAGGGCGCCCAACGCCCCGGCATGGGCGCGGGTCTCTACGCGGCGTGGCCCGTGTTCCGCGCGGAGCTGGACCGTTGCGCGGCCCTCCTCGGCGATGACGGCCTGCTCCCGGCCATGTTCGGCGCGGACCCGGCGCCGTTGCGCGATACGCGCCGGGCGCAGGGCGCGCTGTTCGGCTTCGGGTGGGCGCTGGCGCACCTGTGGCAGTCCTGGGGGGTGCGGCCGGCGGCGCTGGTCGGCCATTCCGTCGGCGAATGGGTCGCGGCGACGCTGGCGGGGGTTTTCACCCTGGAGGACGCCCTGGCCCTGGTCGCCGAGCGCGCCCGGCTCGTCGCCGCGCTGCCGCCAGGGGCGATGCTCGCCGTTCGCCTACCCGAGGACGAACTCACCGCGCGTTTGCCCGCCGGCGTGGAGATTGCCGCCGTCAACGCCCCAGGTCTGTGCGTCGCAGCCGGGCCGGCGGGGGCCGTCGGGGAGCTCGAAGGACGGCTCACGGCCGAAAACGTCCCCGCCCGCCGGCTGGAGACGAGCCACGCCTTCCACTCCGCGATGGTCGCGGACGCCGTGGCGCCGTTCGCGGCCGCCGTGGCAGCGGTCCCCCGCCGCGCGCCGACCGTGCCCGTCTTCTCCACCGTCACCGGCCAGCGGCTCACCGACGCAGAAGCCACCGACCCCGCCTACTGGGCCGGGCACCTGCGCCGCCCCGTGCGCTTCGCCGACGCGGTCGCCGCCGCCGCCGCGGGGGAGGAGGACAGGTTGTTCCTGGAAGTCGCCCCGGCCGGCGCGGGGCTCGTCTCCCTGGTCCGTCAACACCCCGCGGCGAACGGCCGGCCCGCGGTCGTTTCCCTCGCCCGCGAGGTCGCCGACGAGCCCACCGCCCTGCTCGGAGCGGCCGGCAAGCTGTGGACCGCCGGCGTCGCGCTGGACTGGCACGCGCTGCAAGCCCCCGCCCGCCGCGTCGCCCTGCCGACCTACCCCTTCGAGCGCCGCCGGTTCTGGGTGGAACCGCCGTCCGCCCGGGGCGCGCGACCTGCGGTGCCCCTCCCCTCCCCCGCCCCCGTTTCCCGACCCATGCCTGCCCCCCGCCTGCCCGCCCTCGCCGCCCGCGTCCGCGGCGTGTTGGGCAAACTCTCCGGCCAAGGTTTCGGCCCGGAGCACGACGAGGCCACGTTCCTGGACCTCGGGCTGGACTCGCTGCTGCTGACGCAAGCCGCCGGGGCGTTGCGCCGGGAGTTCGGTGTGCCGCTGGCGTTCCGGCAGTTGTTGGAGGAGCTGCCCGGCGTGGCGGCCGTGGCGGTTTATCTGGACGAGAAGTTGCCGGCGGAAGAGCCAGCTCTCCCTGTAGCGGCGACCGATGACCGCCGGGACACGGGCGCGCCAGCGGTATCCGAACCGGCCGGCGATCACAGACCGCCGCTACAGGGGACGCCCGGAACGGCCCTGGAACACGTCATCCAGGAACAGTTGCGGCTGATGGCCCGGCAGTTGGAGTTGCTGGGAGGAACCCGCCCCGTCGGGTCTGCTGCCCCGGGAGGGACCTCTTCCACGAAGACGGCGGACCCGACCGAGCGGGTTCCTCCCGGCCGCTCCGAGGCACCCGCCACGGCCGCCTTCGGCCCCTACCGCCCGCCCGTCGTGACCCAGCCGGCCGGCGACCTCACCCCCGCCCAGCGCCGCGGCCTGGACGACCTCATCGCCCGCACCGTTGCCCGCACGCCGCGTTCCAAGGCCCTCACGCAGGAGCACCGGCCCCACTTCGCCGACCCGCGCTCCGTCGCCGGCTTCCGGCCGTTGTGGAAGGAAATGGTCTATCCCATCGTCGTCGAACGCTCGGCCGGGGCGCGGGTTTGGGACGTGGACGGCAACGAGTTCATTGACCTGACGATGGGCTTCGGCACGAACCTCTTCGGGCACGGGCCGGCGTTCGTCACGGACGCCATCCGCGAGCAGTTGGGGCGCGGGATGGAGGTCGGCCCCCAGTCGCCCCTGGCCGGCGAGGTCGCCCGCCGGCTCTGCACGCTCACGGGCGCGGAGCGGGCCGCCTTCTGCAACACCGGCTCCGAGGCCGTGCTGGCGGCCGTGCGGGTGGCGCGCACCGTCACCGGCCGGACGCGGATCGCCACCTGCGGGGGCTTCCACGGCATCAACGACGAAACGCTCGTCCGCGCGGGCGCCGACGGCGCGGGGATGCCGGTGGCACCGGGCATCCCCGAGCACATCGCCGGGGCGGTCCTCGTTGCCCCCTACGGCACCCCCGAGGGGCTGGAGCTCCTGCGCCGGCACGCCGGGGAGCTGGCGGCCGTCCTGGTCGAGCCCGTCCAGAGCCGGCACCCGGACCTGCAACCCGCCGCGTGGGCGCGGGAATTGCGGGAAATCACCCGCGCGGCCGGCTGCGCCCTGGTTTTCGACGAGGTCATCACCGGCTTCCGCGCCCACCCGGGCGGGGCGGCGGGGCTCTGGGGCATCACCCCGGACCTGTCCACCTGGGGCAAGATCATGGGCGGCGGCCTGCCCATCGGCGCGCTGACGGGCACCTCGGCCTGGATGGACGCGCTCGACGGCGGTCCCTGGCAATACGGGGACCGGTCGTTCCCGGAAGTCGGCGTCACCTTCTTCGCGGGCACTTACATCCGGCACCCGCTGGCGCTGGCGGCCTCGCGGGCGATCCTCGCCCGGCTGGCGGAGGAGGGTCCCGCGCTCCAGGCGGATCTCGGCGCGCGCACGGCGGCGATGGTCGCGGATTTGAACGAAGGTTTCCGCGCGTCCGGCGCGGGCGTTCACCTGGAGAGTTTCGCCTCCCTGTTTTACCCGCGCTTCGACGGCGAGGCGGCGCGCTGGTCGGGCCTGCTGTTCTTCCACCTGCGTGCCCGCGGCATCCATCTCTGGGAGGGTCGCCCGTGCTTCCTGTCCACGGCGCACACCCCGGCGGACGTGGCGGCGATCATCACGGCGTTCCGGGAAAGCGTCGCGGAGTTGCAGGCGGTGGGGTTCCTGCCGGGAACCGCGGCGGTGAACGTCACCTTCTCCCAGCCGGCCTCCACCCGTGTCGAAACCACTCCTGCGGAGGTGATGCCTCCGATGTTCCCGGGCATTGGCACGAGCGACCGACCGGTGGACCTCAGCCTCTACTTCTTCGGCTCCTATCCCGCCGCGGCCCGGCCCGACAAATACCGGCTGCTGGTGGAGGCCGCGCGCCGGGCGGACCACGCCGGGTTCCGGGCGCTGTGGCTGCCCGAGCGGCACTTCCACGCCGTCGGGGGTCTGTCGCCGAATCCCTCCGTCCTCGCCGCGGCCCTGGCGCGGGAAACCTCGCGGCTGGAGCTGCGCGGCGGCTCCGTCGTCCTCCCCCTGCACCACCCGGTGCGCGTCGCGGAGGAATGGGCGCTGGTGGACAACCTTTCGGACGGGCGCGCCGGCTTCTCGGTGGCCTCCGGCTGGCACCCGAACGATTTCGCCCTCGCCCCGGACCGTTTCGAGCGACGGCGGGAAATCTGCCGGGAGGACCTGGCCTTGATCCGCCGACTCTGGCGCGGGGAAACGGTGGAGATGGCCAACGGCATTCCTGGCCAGACCACCCCCGTGCGGCTCTTCCCCCAGCCCGTGCGCCCGGAGTTGCCCGTGTGGCTGACCTGCGTGGGAACGGACGCCTGGACGCGCGCCGGCGAGGCGGGCCTCGGCGCGCTGGGCTACCTGATGAACCAGTCCCTGGAGGACGCCGCGGGGAAGATCGCCGCTTACCGCGCCGCCTTCGCCCGCGCCGGGCACCCGCCGGAGCGCGCCCACGTCACGCTGCTCCTGCACACCTTCGTGGACGCCGACGGCGCCCGCGCCCGCGCCGTCGCCCGCGGCCCCCTGCGCGAATACCTGCGCGGGTTCCTCGACAACAGCCAGCGCCGGCTTGCAACCGCCCAGGGCACCCCGGCGGACGTGGCCCCGGAAGACGTGGAATACCTGCTCGACCGAGCCTTTGAGGACTACGTTCACGGCGGCAAAACGCTCATCGGCTCCCCCGCGGAGTGCGCCCAGGTCCTGACCCGGCTCGCGGGGATGGGCGTGGACGAGGTCGGCTGTTTCGTGGACTTCGGGGTCGAAACGGAAACCGCCCTGGCGGGCCTGGAAACCCTGGCGGGAATGCTGCCCCGGCGGACCGCGGCCGCGCCGGCGCCGGTGGTGTCCGTGACGGCGGCCACGGCCACGGCGCCAACGGTCCCCGACCGCGACCAGCCGCCCGCCGCGCCCCTGCCGCTGACCGACGCCCAACGCGGCCTCTGGACGCTCGGGGAGGTGGACCCGACCGCCCTCCGGGCCTACACCGAGCACGTCACCCTCGCCCTGGACGGCCCCCTGGAACCCGCCCGCCTGCGGGCCGCGCTCCAGGCCGTCGCCGACCGGCACGAGGCGTTGCGCACCACCTTCGCCGCGGACGGCGAATCGCAGACCGTTCACCTCCGCCTGCACGTGGAGTTGCCCGTCGAGGACCTCGCCGGCCAGACGCCCGCGGCCGTCGCCGCCCGGCTGCGGCAGTGGGAAACGGAGATGGCGCCCGACCTGCTCCACGGCCCCGTCTGGTGCGCCCGGCTGGCCCGGTTGGGCGAGCGGTCCCACCGGCTGGTGCTGACGTTCTCCCACCTCCTCGGCAACGGGCCGTCCTACTGGGCGTTCTTCGAGGAACTCTGCGACGCGCTCCGCGGCGGCCCGTTCCCGGCCGGGGCCCCGGCGCAGTTGTCCGACTTCGTGCGCTGGCGCAACGCGCGCGACCCGGCCGCCTCCGCGCGGTTCTGGCGCGGGCGCTTCACCCCGCCGCCCCCGCCGCTCGAACTGCCGGGCGACGTGGCACAACCCGCCCGCCTGACGCACCGGGGCACCCGCACCGTCCGCACGCTGGACGCCGCCTTCACCGCCGAGCTGCGCCGGGTCGCCACCGCGCACCGGAGCACGCTGTTCACCTTCCTGCTCACCGGCTTCCAGGCGCTGCTCCACCGGCTCGCGGGCACGGACGACCTCGCCGTCGGCGTCCCCTTCGAGGGCGACGCGCGGGAGGCGCTGCCCGGCGGCGCCCGGCTGCTGGCGAACACGACCGACGTGCTCCCCCTGCGGAGCCAGCTCGGCGCGGACGACCGTTTCGCCGACCGGCTGACGGTCAACCGCACCCTCGCGCTCGACGCCGCCGAGCACCGCGACTACTTCCTCGGCCGCCTGGCGCGCGACCTGAAGCTGCCCGCGGAGGGCGGGCGCACGACGCTCTTCCGCGCCGTGTTCAACTACGAGGGCGGCAAGTTCCGGCGCGAGAACGTAGACGGTCACGGCCTGCGCGTGACGTTCCTTTCCGACGACGTCCCCTACCGCGGCCCGCGCGACACCGCCAGCTTCCCCCTTTACCTCAACGTCGCCGAGCACGACGGCACCCTGCGCTGCGAGCTCGACGGCCAGACCGACACCCTGCGCCCGGCGACCTTGCGCCGCTGGCTGGGCCATTACGAAACGCTCCTGCGCGGGGCCGCCGCCGACCCGACGCGCGCCGTCCGCGCCCTGCCGTTGCTGGACGAAACGGATCGCCGGCAGGTGCTCGTCGAGTGGAACCGCCCCGGCGCGGCGGACGTCGCCGAGCCGGCCACGACGCTCCACGGCCTGTTCGTTGCCCAAGCCAGCCAAACGCCCGATGCCCCGGCGGTGATCGTGGACGCGACGGGGAAAACGTTGACCTACGGGGCGCTGGACCGGAAATCGAACCGGCTCGCCCGGCGCCTGCAAACCCTCGGCGCCGGCCCCGGCACGCTGGTCGGCCTGTGCCTGGAGCGTGGACCCGAGATGCTCGTGGCGATGCTGGCGACGTTGAAAACCGGCGCCGCCTACGTCCCGCTCGACCCCGACCTGCCGCCGGCCCGCTTGGCGTATCTGATCGGGGACAGCGCCGCGCCGGTGGTCGTGGTCAACGGGGGCCGGGTGGGACGGGTCATCCTTGACCCGCCGCCGGTCAGCGCGCCGACCACGCCCAACGGCGACGGGTTAGGGATCACCCGCCCTACCTCCGCCGCCACCTTGGACCTGCGCGACTGGCTCGACATCGCCAACGAGGACGCCTCCCCACTTCCGCCTTCCGACTTCCCACTTCCGCCTTCCGCCTACGTCCTCTACACCTCCGGCTCCACCGGCAAACCGAAGGGCGCCATCGTCCCGCACCGGGCCGTCGTCTCCCGCCTGCGGTGGACGGAGCGGCAATTCCCGCTCGGCGCCGATGACCGCGTGTTGCTCAAGGCCCTGTTCTCCTTCGACGCCTCCGTCTGGGAGGTGTTCTGGCCGCTGATGACCGGCGCGGCCATCGTCGTCGCCAAACCCGGTGGGCAGCGGGATTCCGCCTACCTCGCCGATTGCGTCGCGCGGCACCGCGTCACCACGATCCAGTTCGTCCCCTCCATGCTGGCCGCCTTCATGGAAGAGCCGGACCTGGAAACGAAGGGCAAATCCCTGCGCCGCGCGCTCATCGGCGGCGAGGTCCTGCCGCCCGAAACGGCCGAACGCTGGCTCGCCCGGCTGCCCGGCGCCCGCCTGTTCAACCTCTACGGGCCGACGGAAACGGCCGTCTATGCGACCGCGTGGGACTGCGCCAAGGGTCCCGAGCGCCCGCTGCCCATCGGCTTCCCCGTCGGCGGCACGCGCGCCTACCTCCTCGGCGCGGACGGCCAGCCCCAGCCCCCCGGCATCCCTGGCGACCTGTTCCTCGGCGGGCCGGGCGTCGGGCTGGGCTACTGGCAACGGCCGGAGCTGACGGCGGAGCGGTTCGTCCCGGACCCGTTCGCCGCGGACGGCTCGACCATGTATCGCACCGGCGACGTGGCCCGCTGGCGGCCGGAGGACGGCGCGATCCTGTTCCACGGCCGTTCGGATGACCAGGTCAAGGTCCGCGGCATCCGCATCGAGCTCGGCGAGATCGAGAGCCTCCTGGCCGAGCACCCCGCCGTGCGCGAGGCCGCCGTGGCCGCCCGCGAGGACCACGGCCCCGGCGACCGCCGGCTGGTGGCCTACGTCGTCCGCTGGAACCCCGAATCCGATGCGCCCGCCCCGTCCCCGCTGGCGGGCGAGCTCCGCGAGCACCTGCGCGCCCGGCTGGCGGAACACTCGCTGCCCACGGCGTTCGTCGAGTTGTCCGCCCTGCCGCGCCTGCCCAACGGCAAGCTCGACCGCCGCGCCCTGCCCGCGCCGGATTGGACCGCGGCCGTTCCCGAAACTCCCGCCGACGACGACTCCGCCGTCGCTCCGCGCACGCCGCTGGAGGATTTCCTGCTGCCGCTGTGGGCCGAAACGCTCGGCCTGCCCGCCGGGCGCGTCGGGCTCGGGGAGCATTTCTTTGAACTCGGCGGCGATTCGCTCCTGGCCCTGCGGCTGGTCAACCGGCTGCGCCAGCGTCTCGGCGAACCCGTGTCCCTGATCGCCGTGTTCGAGGCCCCGACGGTGGCCGGACTCGCCGCGCGCCTGGCAACCGAGCACCCCGCGGCCGTCCGGCGCCTGCTCGGGGAACCGGCGGAAGGAGAACGCGCGCCGGTGCCGGAAAGGTTCGTGGACCAGGACCTTTCGCGCGTGGTCGAGGAACCGTTGCCCGTCCCGGCCGGGCGGATCGTGGCCGTGGACCGCGAAGCCCGGCGGGCAAGGAGGAACGGAGCGTGAAAATCCGGTTGGCTGGCGAGACTTTGCGGTCCGGGGAGCGCACGCGCCCCGCGTGCGCTCCCCGGACCGCGGGCCCTGGCCGAAAGTCCGTCCCCCCGGAATCACTTGCCACCGCTGTCGCCTTCTGACAAACAGGCAACTTGCACGCACCCAAGATGTCCCCCTGCGCGCTCACCGACCCGCCGCCCGGCGTCCTCGCGCCGCCGGTGCTGGTTCTCGAGACGGTGCCCGTGGAGGCGGACGACGACGTTTTCCTCTTCCCCGCCACCCCGGCCCAACGCCGTTTCTGGCTGCTGGACGGGATGCAGGCCGGCGGCAACCCGGCGCTGAATTTCACCCTGACCCTCTGGCTCTCCGGCCCGCTGGACCGGCCGGCGCTGGAGCGGGCGCTGGCGGAGGTGGGCGACCGGCACGAGGCCCTGCGGACGACCTTCACCGCCGAGCGCGGCCACCTGCGCCAGGTCGTCGCCGCGGAGGCGCCGCCGTTCGTCCTGCCGTTTCACGACGTGGCGGACTACCCGCCCGACGAGCAGGACGCCGTCGCCCCGCACTTCATCGGCCAGGAGGCCCGCACGCCCTTCGACCTGCGGCGCGGCCCGCTCTGGCGCGCCCGGCTGGTGCGCGTGGCCGGCACGGAGCACTTCCT